>DMKD01000430.1 GCA_003454605.1 Spirochaeta sp.
ATTATGCTACAAGCTTCGATGACATAGTCATCGATTCGGCAGGCTATATCTATGCGGCAGGCTATAAGTTTGATACTCCAGCTTCCGATTTCGGAGGACCGATAGCAACTGGAACCTTCGGCGGCAACAATGCTCTCATAGTGAAGTATGATCCTGCCGGAGCCCCACAATGGGCAAAATCACCCACTACAGGCAGCAATATCTCATATTTTAACAGTATTACAGTTGACAATTCAGGCAACATTTTTGCAGCGGGATATCAGTTCGGAAATGCTCTCTATGAGTACACAGCAGGCGGAGCATCTGCCACAGGCCAGGTTGCCGCTCAGAACAATGCAGTATTGGTTAAATACGATTCATCCGGAACATCTATCTGGGCAAAGGTTCCCGACAGCGGAACAACACCAACCGAGTTCCGGGGAATCTCTACTGATGGAACAGATTTATGGATTTCAGGGTATCAGGAAAGCTCAGATACATTCACTTATGATACTGACGTAACAGTTACAGGGATAAACGCAGGCGACAACGCCGTAATTCTCAAATACGATGCCGACGGTAACGGAATCTGGGGAAAAGCTGCCACAGCCGCCGGCGGTCCCGGCTGGTTTTACAGTCTGACGGTAACTTCAGACAATGTATACGCAGCAGGATACCAGAACAATACTGGTGATTTCACCTACGGAATTAATGAATCCAGTAATGATGTTTCTGCTGTAGGAGTAAATAGCGGCCTCAACTCAGTAATCGTAAAATACGTAAAATAAAATACAGGCCGTCCGGGAATATAACTCCTGGACGGTCATATACTCAATCCAATCTTGCTTATCTCTTTTATACCGACTGACTCTCAGCCTTAGTCGACTTCGTTGAATAAAAGAACACGGCGGTTATCAGAATCAAACCCTTAAGAAGCATCTGAATGTAGGGGTTAACATCGAGAAGATTCATCAGGTTGCTGAAAATCGCTAATATAAGCACTCCGCCTACTGCTCCGGCCACATTCCCCTCACCCCCTGCAAGTGATACTCCTCCGATTACGACAGCGGTAATAGTATCCAGTTCATAGCCCTTGCCTACCAGCGGCCCGCCGCCTCCCATTCGTCCGGCAAGAAAGATTGATGCGAGACCTGTAAGAAGACCGCCCAGCAGATAGGCAGAGAGCTTTACCCTTTCAACAGCGATACCCGTTATCGAGCTGACCCATTCATTCGCACCTACGGCATAGAGGTGCCGTCCGTAACGGGCCCGGTTCAACAGAATCAGAACCAGCACAAATATCAGTGCAAAATAAAGAAAACATACCGGGACAGGACCTATTGAACCCTCCGCTATAAAGCGG
Organism: Spirochaeta sp.; assembly: GCA_003454605.1. GTDB lineage: Bacteria > Spirochaetota > Spirochaetia > UBA9216 > UBA9216 > Thalassospirochaeta. The sequence goes on from DMKD01000430.1 coordinate 1,343, forward strand.
AAGCTCTTAGGGATTCCGCCGATGGTCTTCTTTGTGTAGATAAATATACCGCCCTGGATAACCGACATGGTTGCAAGAGTCGCCATGAAAGGGGCTATCCTCAGTTTCACAACGAGCAGCCCGTTTACAAGACCTATAAGCAGCCCAAGTGCAGCAATTATCAGCATAACCGGCAGAACGCCTATTTCGGGAAAATCACGGTACAGGCCTCCGGCAATCGAGGTCAAAAAGGATACAGCGGCACCGATAGACATGTCTATCCCGCCTGAAATGATTATCACTGCCTGGCCAAGCGATGCTATCCCAAGCCCAACGGGTTGAATTAAAAACACGTTCCTTAAATTACGAGCTCTGATAAACATCGGACTGGCGAATATACTGAAAATTATTATCGCTATTAGTAGTACCCAGACAAACACACTCGGGTCAGTAACCCTGATCTTTTTCAGGGAGCTAAATCTCTTCATCATCTTCACATCCTCCTGCCGGCAGCTGATATTCATGACCTACCGCGAGCGACAGGATTTCTTCTTCGGTGTAGATTTTTTCATGCTGGTCAAGAACTCCAGCGGTCTGGCCCTGATTCATAACAAGAATTCTATCCGACATCCCGATTACCTCCGGCAACTCGGATGAAACCATAATGATTGCTTTCCCGCGGGTGGTTAGGTCCCGCATAATCTTGTATATCTCATGCTTGGCACCTACATCAATTCCGCGCGTTGGTTCGTTGATGATATAGATTTCAGGTTCCTTCAACAGTGCTCTCGAAAGAAGCACCTTCTGTTGGTTTCCGCCCGACAGGTCCTCAATCTTCTGATCGATATCTGCGATCTTTGTTCCTAGCAGGTCTACTTGTTCTTTGGTCACTCTCTCTTCGGATTTCCTGTCTAAAAGAACTTTCCCTTTGTATTCATCCAGGTTTGTTATGGTTGTATTCACTGTTATTGACTCGGGAGCAATAATTCCCTTGTTTTTCCGGTCGCTGTGTAGATAACAGAACCCAGATTCGATGGCCTCCCGAATGCTTTTAAAATCTACAGGGCGGCCGTCCAGACTGACACTGCCTCCCGATTTTTTCTCCAGGCCAAGCAGGGTCTCTACAAGGGCTGTACGACCCGAACCGGCAATACCGGCGATGCCCAATACTTCGCCCCTGCGCAAGCTCATCGATGCGTCATACAGCTTCCCGCTCGACAATCCTTCAGCCATCAGGATTGTTTGACCGATACTGTCTGATAATGGCGGATAAATATCACCTATCTCGCGACCAACCATAAGACTTACAAGTTTATTCTTATCGAGGTCACAGACCTCTTCGGTTGCCATAACCCGGCCGTCTTTCAATACACTTACCCGATCGGCAATTGCAAATACCTCTTCGAGCATATGCGAGATGTAGATTACGGTTTTACCGTCGTCACGCAGCTTGTTGATGATGCCGAAAAGCTTCATCAGTTCTTTATCTGAAAGAGCTGCTGAAGGTTCATCCATGATAATAATATCCGCATCAATTGAAAGTGCCTTTACAATCTCTACCGTCTGCTGTTCAATTACCGACAGATCCTTTATTCTGGATTTTACATCTATCTCGATGCCGATCGATTCCAGCAGCTCCCGAGTCATCGCGGAAGCCTTCTTCTTATCGAAGAGACCAAGCTTAGTCTTTGGTTCGCGGTTAAGAAATACATTTTCAGTCACATCGAGGGAGTTTATCAGGCTGAATTCCTGAAAGATGATCGAAATCCCTGCCGACTGCGCATGATGAGGATTCTGCAGCACAAGTTTTTCACCCTTGTAGAATATTTCACCTGCTGAGGGTTGGTAAACTCCCGACAGAATCTTCATCAGTGTCGACTTGCCGCAGCCATTGGCCCCGATCAGGCCATAGCGATGACCCTCACCAAAGCGCACGGAGACGTTTTCAAACAGGGGCTTGGCCCCGAACTGTATGGTTAGGTTGGCTGTTGTAATCACNNAATCTTCATCAGTGTCGACTTGCCTGCCCCGTTTTCTCCAACAAGGGCTTGTACCTCACCGGCCTTGAACGACATACTTACATCAGCGAGGGCTTTCACACCCGGAAATTCTTTGTCGATGTTTTTAAACTCAAGCACTGCGGACATTACTTCTTCCCCCTTCCGAACAAACCGAGAGCGAGAATTATTACAAGCCCCTTAACCATCATCTGACTCTGGATCGGCAGGTGAGCAAGAATAGCGAGGTTCGTAATAAGCAAAAGGATGATG
>DMKD01000224.1 GCA_003454605.1 Spirochaeta sp.
ATGCTTCTTACCTTCATCACGGCCATGAGGGAACTCTCACTGGTAATTCTCCTGGTTGCACCGAATACAGGTTTACTCACCACGATGATATTCAGCTACAAAACCCAGGAACAGACCCAGCACGTTAATGGAGTAACACTCATATTGTTAGTAATTATTATTTTGGCAAATATCATTATTAAAAAGTTTGCCAATACCAAAACCGGTCAATCAATAAATCTAGGGTAAGTGATGAGTAAAATCAGTCTGAAAAATTTAACAAAAAAATACGGTTCAGTAACGGCTGTTGATGGTATTAATCTCGATGTCGTAAAGGGTGAATTTCTCACTCTCCTCGGTCCCTCCGGCTGCGGTAAGACAACCACCCTGCGGATGATTGCCGGCCTGGAAGAACCTACATCCGGAGAGTTATATTCCAATGATAAGGTTTTGTTTTCAAAAAAAAGGGTGTGTACATTCCCCCTGAGATGCGGAATCTCGGATTTATGTTTCAAAGTTACGCCCTCTGGCCTCATATGAATGTAACCAGGAATATATCCCTTGGTCTTGAGTCAAAAAAATTCCTTCCTCAGAAATCAAATCAAGAGTGAATGACGTTCTAAGCAAAGTTCAGCTTAAAGGATACGAAGACCGATTCCCCTCGGAACTCTCCGGGGGACAGCAACAGAGGGTGGCCCTTGCCAGAATGATTGCCGCAAAATCCGATATTTTTCTGATGGATGAGCCCCTCTCCAACCTGGATGCCATGCTCCGTATTGATATGAGAAGTGAGCTCAAGCATCTCCACAATGAATTGGGAGCTACAACTGTGTATGTTACCCATGATCAGATAGAAGCTTTAACCTTATCAGACCGTATCGTCGTAATGCATAATGGAAAAATAAAGCAATACGATACACCGGAGGCCATATACAAGAAGCCTCTGAATCTGTTTGTTGCGAAATTCGTCGGAAGCCCTCCCATCAATCTGATGAAGGGTAGAATTGTTAAGGAAAATAATTCTCTATTCTTTAAAAACAAAGCTATAAAACTGGACCTAAAAGGGGTTGTTGCCCCCGAAACTGAAAGCAGCGACATCATTGCCGCTGTACGGGCTGAAGATATCGAGGTTTCTCCCAGCTCTTCAGAGAATCAATCCGAAGCGTTTAACGTTTACTCTGTTCTGCCTGCAGGCAGTGAAACGATTATCACTCTCCAGCGGGGAGAAACAGAACTCGCTGTTAAACTATCCGGATTCTCCAGCACAAAGATGAATGACAGCATCTCAATAAAAATTCGCCCTGAGAAAATCTCATTCTTCAATCCGAAAACCGAGGAACTGATTCAGTAAATATTACCATAACCCCAGGGTAAACCCGAGGGTTGTTACTTCACTTAATCTTCGGACTCATCTTCGGATTTTTCTGTCGGTATTTCTGCAGTTTCCTCGGCCGCTTCCTGCTCTGCCATTTTTTTTGAGTGACAGTCGGTGCAAAGATTATCATCCATGAAGTAAATGGTTTTAAAATCAAGGGTGGCATCACATTCCACACATTTGAGCTTATAGGGGAAAACCCTCGCTCGCAGCAGATAAAGCACAAGAGCGACAATCCCAACGGCAAGAAATAAATACTTATCACTGAGCTCTTTCTCAACTAAAAATGCGGCCACTGTGGTAATTAGAAAGATGGCGATTGCCTGAAAAAGAGACGACATTCGTTTCTTTCCTGCCGACTGACCGTATTTCCGGAACAGCAGGTTGGGAATGAGAACGATAACAAGAGGCCATATACCGAGACCGGCAAGCCATGTGGAGACAACTAATCCATTTATATCCATATCGCGCCTATCATACGCGTTCAAGGCCCGGCTGGTCGAGACACCCAGGGGAGCTGTACACCGAAGCTGGTCCATTCCCCGGGAATACTTTCATAGGAGAGCTTTCCCCGATGGGATTTTATAATATGATCGCAAATAGAAAGTCCGAGCCCGGTATTTGTTTTCGTCAATTTGGTTGTAAAAAAAGGTTGAAATACCGACTCTTCAAGATCTCCGGGGATTCCATGGCCGTTATCCGACACTTTCACCTGATAAAACTCTTCACTTTTTGATATTTCAACAGCTATAACGCCTTCATCCAGCACGGCTTCCAAACTGTTCATCAGCAGGTTGATAAAAACCTGTTTGAGTCTGTTTTCATCACCTGTTATCCAGGCTGGATTAATTTGGAAATACTTTTTAAGTTTAATACGTTTTCTATCAAAACGATGACCAAGAAGTAAAAGCACTTCTTCAAGAAGCTCAACCAGGTTTACTTCAGACTTGTCTTTCCGTGGCAGCCGGCTGAAACTCAACAGGCTGCCGACAATTTCTGTAATCCGCCGTATTTCCTTCTGTATCTTTTCAAGCTTAACCAAACCGTCATCATCAAGGTTTTTAAGTTTCAACAGCTCCAGATAATTATTGATGATACCAAGTGGGTTATTCACTTCATGGGCCACTCCGGCCGCCAGCTCTGCAGTGTATTGGTGCTTTTCAGCTTCGGTTAGATAATCTTTCACCGAGGCACTTAAGGAGGCATCCTCCAGGGTAAGAAGAGCACCAAGGTAACTGTAGTCCTCATCATGAAGGGGTAGGATTCTTGCCTTGACAAATTTAGCCTTTCCGATAGCAACTCCCTCCCAGGCCCCCTTCCCACGATTCGAAAGTGTAGAAAGAATTTCTTCATTAATCAAAGGGTCTTTTGACAGAATAATTTCTTCCATTGCCCGGCCGACAAGGGAAGAGGGATCTGCATCAAGTATCCCGGCGGCTGAAGGGTTGGCCTGATAGACGGTACCCTCACGGTCAAAAATAATCACACCGACAGGTAAATCATCGATAAGACTGCTGTTGTAGCGCCTTAAAGCCATAAGCTGCCGTTCTTCCTCCGGTGCACTTCGGCTTTGAGTTCCCGGTGTTTCAAGTACAGCATCAAAAGCCAGGCGGTACAGACGCATCCGGTCCAGATCTGCCACCGATTCTGTACTCTTCCGATAACCGTCCTGAAGAACCGTTACACGATCGGCTAATTCAAAAATTTCATCAAAATTCTGTGTGATATATATAATTGATTTTCCGGCCTTTCGGAAATCTGCCAGTATCCTGAACAGATGAACCAGTTCCTCATCGTTCAAACGATTTGAGATTTCATCCAGTATAAGAATATCCGGAGACATGGAAAGTATCCGCGCAATTTCCACCATCTGCTGCTGAGCCACCGACAGCTCGAAAAGGGGTGCCAGAAGATCTATCTCCTGACCGAGTTCTTTCAACAATCTCCGGCTTTCTGTCAGCATTTTGCCATACCGGCGATACCCCAGCCAGGCTCCAGGCATTCTACCTGAATATATATTCTCTATTGCATTGAGAGACGGTATTATCATAATGCTCTGATAAACCATACCAATTCCCCGGGACATGGCATCCTGAGGAGAATAAAAATGAAGAGCTTGCCCCTTTAAGAGAATTTCACCCCTCTGGGGAATGAGGTTTCCCCCGAGTATACGCATCAGCGTACTTTTTCCTGCCCGATGCTCTCCAACCAACGCATGAATCTCTCCGGAATGAATATCAAGATCCACACCTCGAAGGGCTTCAAAACCTCCGTAGGAATAATGAATATTCCGCATCTGCAGCAATGTCAGATCCGCCATG
>DMKD01000385.1 GCA_003454605.1 Spirochaeta sp.
GGAGAAGATCACCGCGGGCACGGCAAAACAGCGGGTTCACTTGATAAGACTGGATGGATATCACCAAGAAACGGTTGGCACCTCATGGTGGAAGACAACTTACAGCTCAGTAAAAAACTGAAATCCGAATACCCGGCTCTTCCCTATTATATCTACTCACACAGTATGGGCTCATTTATTGCCAGGGCCCTCATTGGTGAATATCCAATCAAGGCTGAAAAGGTTATCCTTTCTGGAAATGGAGACTTCAAAGATACAGATATCACGATGGTTAAAATCATCGGTAATATTACAAAAATATTCAAATCAGGGAAGGCTCCGGCGAAACTTCTGGATAAACTATTTTTCAGTGCATTAAATGATAATTTTGAACCGGGCAGAACGGGTCTGGAGTGGCTAAGCCGCGATGAGGCAAAGGTTGATGAATATATTGCTGATCCTTACTGCGGGTTCATTGCAAGTGCACAGTTTTACCTGGATTTTGCTGAGGGCATGTCCTACCTGCATTCTAAAAACTGTTTTGAGAAACCGCCGAAAGACATTCCTCTGCTGTTTTATTCAGGTGAACTGGATCCGGTCGGCGGCGAAACGATTAAGGTTACTCAAGTATACAATCAGTACCTTCAGCATGGGTTTAAAAATACAGAGCTGATCATTAATAAGGGCGGACATCACGAGAATCTCAATGAAATAAACCGCGATGAAGTTTATAAAAAAATGGTCGACTGGCTTGAAAAATAAGTCTTGAAAGAAGTCCGGCATGAGACTGCCGGAGTTCTAAAATTATTTTGCAAATATTTTCGCAAGGTTTTCCTTAAATGGAGGCCTGACAATTCCGTTTTCAGTGATAAAACCGGTGATAAGCTCATGCGGGGTTACATCAAACGCGGGATTGCGCACCTGAATTCCCTCAGGACCGGTACGGCGTTCACCGAAAAAAGTTACCTCCTCAGCGCTGCGTTCCTCAATTACTATCTCATCACCTGAGGGAGTATTCATGTCGAATGTTGAGGAAGGACAGGCGATATAGAGCGGAATATTGAAATATTTTGCAAGAATAGCAACACCCATAGTTCCTATCTTATTCGCGGTATCACCGTTTGCAGCAACCCGATCAGTCCCGGTGATTGCAAGATCGATGAATCCTTTGGACATCATGAATGCCGCCATATTGTCGGTTATCAAGGTGACATCAAGCCCTGACTGCTGAAGCTCCCATGCAGTAAGCCTTGCTCCCTGAAGAAGCGGCCGGGTTTCATCAGCATATACCTTAAATTTCAATCCTGCAGCATGAGCTAAATACATCGGTGCCGTAGCTGTCCCCAGTTCAGAAGTCGCAAGAGAGCCTGCGTTGCAATGTGTAAGGACCCCTATCCCGTCCTTTATTAGCGGCATTCCGCTTTCACCCATACCGCGGCACAGCACCCTATCTTCATCATGTATCGCTATCGCTTCTTTTTCAAGCTCCATATAGAGCTTGCCGGCGGAGAGTGATGCTAGTGAATCGGCTTTTGAAACCATACGTTTTAACGCCCAGCTTAGATTTACAGCTGTCGGTCGCGAAGCTTCGAGATATTCAGCCTGCTGCTTCAGTATTTTCAGGAATTCTTCTGTATCAAGATCCTGTTTATCTTTTACTGCATACAGAAGCCCGTAGGCACCTGCAATGCCGATAGCCGGTGCACCGCGCACTTTGAGTTTTTTGATTGAATCCCATACCTGCTCTATTGACTCCTGTTCTTCATAAACGACTTCGACCGGAAGGCGGGTTTGATCAATGATTGTCAGTATTCCGTCTGACCATGACAATGTTTGCACGACCGGTTTATAGCTATTGGTTTCTGTCATATGGATCTCCTGTTACTGACAGTAAATCATATTAATAAAGCTGAGGCAATAAAAAAAAGGCCGGACGTCTGCCGGCCTTGTATACGGGTTGATACGATCAATTTAGAGGTCCTATATTAACCTCAATAGCATCAGTGAATCCTGCTCTGAAATTTTCAAGCTCTTCAGGTGATATATCAGGGCGATCATTCTGAAGATGTGAAATATACCCCCCCGGACCGCCTTTACGGTAGCCTGTAGCTAAAAGAGGACTAAAATCACTATCAAGCAGCCAGATTGAAGGATAACCCTTTATACCCAGTAATTGGGCAATTATCTGGTTATGTTTAATCTGTTCAGGAGGTAAGTCTATACTGTTTGGAAAGTCAAGATACAGCATAACAAGATTTTCATCCACGAAAGCCTGAAACTCAGGGGTATCAAAAACCTCTTCCCTGAGCCTCGTACACCATACGCACCAGTCGGAACCTGTAAAGTTCAGCAGTATCTGCTTGTCGCCGGCCTGGGCCAGCTTGTAGGCCTCACGAATATCTGTAACCCAACCTTCAGGCGGATAATCCGAATCTGCATTTTCAGCATTTGCTGCAACATTTTCTACAACACTTTCTACAGCATTTTCGCCCGGGTCTTTTACAGCAACTTGCTCGGGCTGCCCGGCTTCACTATTACCGCGTGCACAGGCTGCTGTAACCCCGGTAAAAATCAAAATCGTAATTAACAATAGTAAAATATTTCTCAGTCTTCCATTCATCTAATAAATATAACTACATAGTCAAAATTTGACAATATATATTTTTCTTTATATACTAAGTAATGTACAATCTTGTGGCCGAACAATATTCAAAACTCTTTCCGCCTGATGAAAACCGATGTGGTTTTGTGATAGATGAAATTAAGAAATCTATAAATACAAATCCTGCTGTACTCGATGCAGGTTGCGCAACCGGTGATCTTGCCTTTGAACTTGCCTCTGCAGGAGTATTGGTAACGGGCATCGATCTGGATGCGGACATGATTGGAATAGCCCGGGAAAGGGCGGCAACCCTCACACCACCTGCCAAAGTCCCGATATTTCATACTCGAAGCATGACCGAACTTGCAGGGCTGGGCAGTTTTGATGCAGTGTGCTGTTTCGGCAACACCCTGCCCCA
>DMKD01000001.1 GCA_003454605.1 Spirochaeta sp.
AGCCTCTTGCTCCACTTCACAATCCTGCTTGCCTGCTCGGCGTTGAAGCTGAACAGAGCAGACTGCCCGACATACCGCATATTGCTTCATTCGATACTGCATATTACAGCGGGATGAAAGAAGAAGCTTACATCTATGCTCTTGATTATAAATGCTACGAAGAGCTTGGATACCGCAAGTTCGGATATCATGGAGCTTCCCATAAATACGTAAATATCAGGGCGGCAGAATTTACAGGTATAGACCTTTCCGACTTCCGATCAATAAGCTGTCATATAGGCGGAGGGGTTACCATAGCCGCTTCAATCGGAGGCATGGGTGTCGACACGTCTTTAGGTTACGGAACTGTATGCGGAGCTCCGATGGGCACACGTTCGGGAGATGTCGACCCTGAAGTAATACTTCAGTTGATCACCCGTGACGGTTATTCACCCAAAGCTGTGAAAGAGCTTATCTACAAAAAATCGGGTCTTCTCGGTATAAGCGGAATATCCAGCGATCTCCGCGACATACTCAATGCAGCCGAGGATAATAATCCTCGCGCCAAGCTGGCACTTAATATCTTTACCCTATCCATCAGGCGATATATTGCCGCGCTCGCTCCCAGCCTGGACGGCAGAATGGATGCCCTTATATTTACTGCCGGCATCGGAGAGAATTCAGCGGCTACCCGCTCGATGATCTGCAGAGGTCTTGAAATATTCGGCATCAGGCTTGATGAGAAACTTAATGCCGACTGCCGGGAGGAGGCGGTTATATCCGCCGCCGATTCAATTGTAAAAATACTTGTTATACCCACAGATGAAGAAATGATGATGGGAATAGAAACAGAGGAAATACTTAATAATTTAAATAGGAGAACAAATGCTTAAATCTATCTGTGATGTACCCGGCATACTTGTCGGTCATGCCCAGGATGTAAAAGGCGGTACAGGATGTACAGTCATAATTGCTGAAAATGCTGCGGTTTGCGGTGTTAATGTCGCAGGCGGCGGGCCCGGAACCCGGGAAACCGATGCGCTGAATCCTGTCAACCTCGTTCAAGCTGTCAATGCAGTCTATCTAGGCGGTGGCAGCGCCTACGGTCTTGCCGGTGCAGACGGAGTAATGCAATGGTGCGAAGAGAACAAAAAAGGGTTCGATGTTGGAGTCGGTATTGTTCCGATTGTTCCCGGCGCCGTTCTATTCGATCTTCCGGTAGCCAGCTACAAATCCCGGCCGGATGCTGATATGGGTTATGCAGCATGTCAAAATGCCAGTTCTACTGAATGTAGAATGGGTAATATCGGGGCCGGTACAGGCGCTACAGTAGGTAAATCACGGGGCAGTGCCGGTATTATGAAAGGCGGCTTAGGCAGCGCCAGCATTAAGGTTGGTGATGTCATAATCGGTGCTATTGTGGCAGTTAACTGCTTCGGTAATGTCATAGACCCTTCAAACGGCAAAATTGTTGCAGGCGTCCGGCCTGAAGGCGGTGGTGATTTTATGGATCCAACCCATTATATGAAACAGCTTATAGGCTCCGGAATCAACCCCCTTGGCGGAAATACTACAATTGGTTTAATTGCTACAAATGCCAAACTCAGTAAGGTACAGGCTACTAAGGTATCGATGATGGCGCAGGACGGCGTTGCGAGAGCAATCAACCCTATACATACAATGCATGACGGCGACACAGTATTTACATTGGCCACAGGAGAGGTTGAAGCGGATGTTACCGCCCTCGGTGCAATTGCTGCTGAAGTAATGTCAGAGGCTATATTGGCAGGGGTCAAAGCCGCAAAATCAGCCTACGGATTTCCAGGATTGGCAGGAGAATAATATGAAGATATCAATAATCGGCGCGGGCGCAATGGGCTCGCTCTTCGGCGGTAAACTTGCAGCATCCGGTAATGATGTAGTTCTTTACGATATAAACAAAGCGCATGTTGATGCTGTTAACAAGGACGGCCTTAAAATAGAAACCCTTGCAACAGGGAAAGTAGAAATAGTTAAACCGAAAGCAACTTCAGATGATGCTGATGTTGCAGGCTCTGATATTTTGATTGTATTTGTTAAATCTACTGCCACCGAAATAGTAGCTTCCAACTTTAAAGCTGCTGCATCTGCCGATACTATCGTTGTGACCCTGCAGAACGGATACGGCAATGAAGATATTCTAAAAAAATATTTTGGTGCAGGCAGTACCGCTGCAGGTGTTACATCACAGGGAGCTACCTTCGCAGGTCCTGGTCATATCAAGCACGCAGGTAACGGTCCAACCCACATATGCATGTCTGATAAAGATAACGTCAAGCTAGAACCTTTCATTTCTGCCCTTAACGAAGCAGGCTTTGAGGCTGATATAGAAGATAACATTGAGAGCCTCGTATGGAGTAAGCTTGTTATCAATGTGGGAATCAATGCGTTGACAGCCCTCTCCGGTCTTAAGAATGGTCAGCTTCTGGACTATACCGAAATGAAAGCACTTATGAAAGATCTCGTAGACGAAGCAGTTGCAGTATGCAGTGCAACAGGTATTACACTCACCTACGATGATCCTCTTGAAGTGGTGTACTCTGTTGCTGAAAAAACAGGAGCAAACCGTTCATCGATGCTCCAGGATTTTGACCGCGGCAGCCTTACCGAAATCGATTTCATTAACAATGCAATTGTAAGAGCTGCCGACGAGGCCGGCATAGATGTTCCAGTCAACCGGACGATCGCCCGTCTTGTTAAAACAATTGATCTATCCAGATAAAACAGAACAACCGATCAATAGAAAAAAAAGCCGCAAACCAGGATTCCCGGTTTGCGGCTTCGTTATATAAACAGACGGGGTTGCCGTCCGGGTCGCGCCAATTTAGACGCTATTCCTTATTCCGGAACAATCTTTGCAGCAAGAATTTTTTCTCCGCCCTGGATTTCGAAAAGGAAGACAGGTTTGTCAGCAGGGTATCCGCCCTTATTTGACCAGTCATACTGAAGACCTGCAAATTTCTGTATATCATTACAGTAATCTCTGATCTTTGTTCTTTCTTCAGCAAGCTTTTTCGGATCACCGGTTACACCGGTTTCTTCAATGGCTCTTTTAATCATGTAAACAGCATCATAGTAATTTGGTGATAATGAGAATGGTTCCATTCCATCATGATCATCCTTGAATCCCTGTCTGAAGTCATTCCATCTGGCTGTATCAAGACCGGGGTCAGTATAGTTATAGATCATAAT
>DMKD01000002.1 GCA_003454605.1 Spirochaeta sp.
CGCCACAACTTTTTCTCCTCGGTACCAGCATCAAGTTTTGGAAGCAGTTTATAGACAGAGCCGGCGCCGTCGTTGACTTTATGCGCCACCCTCAAGCCCTTTGCTTTCGCAGTGTTGATGTGGGCGAGGTCACGTGTATCCCACACTGGTCCCTGCATCGTAAATCCGTGATCAGCCATTTCCTGAAGATCAGCAGCACTGATAGCCAGCCAGGCCGTAAGCATCATTTTTCTTCCTAGAGGGTAAACACGATCTTCGGGTAGTGACTGCTCTTCAATATTAACGTACTCTTTCAGGAAATCCGGGCATTCACCTGGAGGAGGCACTTCCGGATCAGGCTGGCAAGAATAGCCATCCTGACAGGCTGCAGGAGGGCATTCCGGATGCACCGGATCGCCCATAATCAACTCAATCATTTTGCTGGAAGAAGATGACATGCAGTTGAATGTCTCGGCCTGAACGACTGCCGCCTTGAGAAACAGGGCAATAGCTGCAATCCGGAATACATATTGAAATATTGAACGTTTCATTCTAATACTCATGAGATCGATTGGAAAAAACCCGAATTCTGACTTCGTTCCAATATTTTTTTATCAATGAATTGCTGCAGGCACCTGGTATCCGAATTAGTACTGCTTGTTACTTTCTTTGTTTGAAAGCACTGGATTGTATCGGCTGATTTTTCAAGTTCAACGCTTTGCTGCGCACTAAAACCGATAATTTTATCGATAGCTGCCTGCGGATCCTCACATATCTCTTCATACTTGATTTGCATCGTATCAGAAGATTTGCTGGATTGAAGAATCGCTGCGTGGATAGCAAAAAGCTGCTCGACAACCTGCTCATGGGTAGAATGAAAGGTCTTACCCTGAAGAGTTTCAGGCTTCAAGGAAAACCATCCGCTACCGGAACGCTGATAGATAGAATACGCATTGGACAACAGATCCCTTGTCACATGAATAAAGATGATATCAGGGAATACTCGTCTCAGTGCGTTCATGGAAAATGCGTGTCCCAGATAGCCGCTGATAAACACCTTATTCTGACCGACTTTCTGTAAAGCTGAATATAGCTTCGACAGTTTTTCAACATCCAACGCACCTTCGCTCTGCACTAGCGATTGTCCACTCCAATGTGTCCAAAATTTCATGCCTTCTGACTCGCCGCATACTCCCGGGACAAACCCGTTATGAGACTGAAATGCCGACTTATAGTTCCTGCAGGTAAATCTGGAAACCAATGCGCCTATAGCTGGCGTGGCATATAGAAGATTCCAGATATTCGTGAGATGGAAATTGTTAATCTGACCGATCAGAGACTGGTAGGTTAGAGTGGAGCCGCTTCTAGGCGGGGCAACAATACATACTAGGGGAACACTGTTCTTTTTCTTCAGAAGTAACGGAACCGTGACGAAATAATCTAAAAATGATAAATATTTATACCCATCCTGAAAGATCCTCCCAAATTTAACGAAGAGTGAGTTCCTAGTATAATTCACCACTTCTCCTTATTTCTTCCTGCCTCAATAAAACTGATACTCTATGAAGAGGGCCTGACTTGAATTTACCAATCACCGACCGCAGCGGGTAACACAGCATGATAAGAAATTTTATATCTGAACGATATGCAATATGCAGTCTGCAGTAGGCTTTACGGAATTTGAATTTATCGATTAAAAAATTTTGTATATTCGTATCATGATAGATGCTGCGTGCCCCATCATTAACATACCTATATTTTAATGTGCTCAAATAAGAGTTATTCATCTCGAAAAAAAGCGCGTAACTGGAATACAATTTCAAACCTTCGGGATCAAATTTAATAGCCGCGTAGTTGCAGGTATTGTCTTCGACTCTATTTTCGGTATACGCGATAAGCATATCGGTGTTGTCAAAAACCGCCCAGAATTCCCATTCCGGAGAATCCATACTCCTTATATTTTGAGAAAAATCCTTTTCGCTGATAGGCTTTTGACTGCCTTCATATCTTTCAAAAGCTTTTCTGTATACGCTATATGCATTCTCTGCAATATAGCTTACATCAACTTTTCTGGCGCTACACTTTTTAAGCCCTCGCCTGATTTTGCTTCTGGTGTTACTGCTTAGCTCTTCCAGTGTACATGCAGAACCGTTGATAACATACCAAAACTCGGATTCCGTACCCCTGTCAAAATCACTAACCCAGCGCAAGAAGTATGCTCCTGATGTTTTCAGCAAATAGCGGATGTCTGTGTCGGAGATATCCACTAACTGATGTGGAGGCACATCGGGCAGCAATGCCCCCTGATACTCTTTCCATTTTATACCGTTATGAACTATCATCAAATTACCTACGATGCCTCTAACTTCAATTTTTCAGCCTACTCATCTTGCAAACAACATAACAGGGGGCCAATACTCGGGGCAGGTTAATAAAAGTCTTTCAATAAATTCAATTTAGAATTTCCGCATGGATTCTAGCTGGACTTTATGCTGCCATTGCAGCTGTAGCACAGATTTATACCTTATAAATCATGTGTATAACGACAGACACTCTCTGCTATTTTCATATTGAGAGGGAATCCGCAGCGAAGTCATAAAGAATCCTATGTTCTATCAGCAATTTTTTTGTAAAGATCCAGGAGTTTTCTTTCTTCAATAGTCCAGTTATATCGCTCACTGACAGTCAAAACTCCATTCCTTCCCATTGCTTCCGCTTCGTCAGGATTACTTAACAGATAGTCGATTGCAGACGCAAGAGACTGCTCATCAGAGGGGTTGACACACAAACCACAGCTATTGTTTTCGACTACACTTTTCCATGCCGGAAAATCCGAGCTCAAAATTGCCAGCCCTGCAGCCATATATTCAAAAAACTTCGTAAGTTCCTTCCTCGCATAATGTGCAGTTTCAGGAAATAATGCCACACCCGCCAGCCAGACCCTGGAATAAGTGTAATAGTCAATTGTTTCCCGGGGAACATGCTCTCCAATGCCAATGATCCTGATTCTCTCTCTGCTGATATCTTCTCTCTCAGCGGATGAAAATATTGCCTCTGCCACATCTTCGGAGCATTTCCCTATATAAGCAATGGCAGTTCGTTTGTGCACTCTAAGCAGTTGCAGATGCAGTAATGCACCACGATCAAGCGTCACATTGCCCGTGTAGAGGCACCAGGCGTACTGATCATCAAATATCGCCTCCTGCCCATGTCGCAACTCTTTTTCATAGCCATCACTGCGTTGTGGCAGGATAGGATAATTCAGTATCTCCACGGCATCGGGAAAGCGTTCCCTATAGTATCGTTCAGCGATCACCTGATAACAGAAAGCCGAGGCGGTCTTTTCTACTAAACCCAGTGTAGATGCCAGAAGCTTTCTTAGAACCACCGGAATATAGGGCTTTTGCTGGATTGATGTCGTGTAATCTTCGTGAATGTCATAAATTACTCTTGCTCCGGTCAGCCTTAGAAACGGAGCAATAAGCAACAATTCAGGATCATGAAAGTGGTAGATTGAAGCTCTTGACTTTAACGCCTTGACAAGCACCCTAGGGATAGTAACGAAAAACCTGTAGTATCTGTTGCTCCATTCGCCAGCAGGGACAACGGAAACCCCTTGTTCCTCAAGTCCCGTACTCACAGAAGCAATAAGAGTTACTTCGTACCCTGCCCGCGCCAATGAAACGCACTCCTTGTGAAACACCCTCGTATCATTGTATGCATGGACCGATGTCAAATGAGTAACTTTAGTTTTTTTCAAACGCTCAACCTGCCAACTTTAAGGAGGAATCAATATTCAACTGGAGATTTATGCCCGGAGAGCGAAAACCGGTTGAATCCAGATGATACGACATCAAATGCAGAATACAGTTGTAATACGAAAATCTGCTATACACCTTTCCCGGACACCAGCTGACGTCGATACTCATATGAAAACATCAGCCCGGCATACAAGAAAACACGCCCCGGGTCGGACCACCCGGCAAG
>DMKD01000348.1 GCA_003454605.1 Spirochaeta sp.
CGAACCGGCCATCATGCCGCGCACAAAGAAGCGCTGAAGGCCGAAGAAGACGGCAAGAGGTATTATCATACTCATGAATGCGCCGGAGGTGAGTAAGTGCCAGTCCTGGCCCTTTTCACCAAGCATGGCTGCGAGTGCTGCCGTCACAACACGGTTTTTATCGCCGAGGAATACCAGGGCAACGA
This sequence comes from Spirochaeta sp., assembly GCA_003454605.1. Lineage (GTDB taxonomy): Bacteria > Spirochaetota > Spirochaetia > UBA9216 > UBA9216 > Thalassospirochaeta. Next base: position 186 of record DMKD01000348.1, read on the forward strand.
GATAGTCGTTCCAGACCCATAGGAACTGGAAAATCGCGAAACTTGCAAGCGCCGGTATTGACAGGGGAAGCACCAGACGTACGAATGTAACGAAGGGTGTTGCTCCGTCGAGGTAGGCCGACTCGAAGATGTCCCGCGGTAGGTTGCTTATGTAATTGTACAGCAGGTAGATAGCCAGGGGGAGCCCGAAGCTGGTGTGGGCCAGCCACATTCCGAGATATGTACCGTTGAGTCCCCAGCTGGTGTAGTCACGCAGTATAGGAATCAATGCTATCTGCAGCGGTACTACAAGAAGCCCTACTACAATGATGAACAGGGGTTTGCGGCCCGGAAATTCCATCCATGAGAATGCATAGGCTGCAAAGGCTGCGATCAGAATAGGAATTACTGTTGCTGGAATACTTACAGCAATCGAGTTGAGTACAGCATCGGAGAAATTGTTTCCCTGACGGGTAATTGTGTTGCCCTGTGCGTCTTCAAAGGTTATGGTGCCGGCACTTAAAACGTCTTTATAATTCTGCAGCGTCAGATTTGCACCGAAGCCTACCCATTTTTCTTCAAATACTTCAACCTTTCGGGAACGTTTATTACCGTACCATATGAGGGTTCGTCCTTCAGATACCTCAATACCTTCACGCCATTCATTGAATGATGCTGTGATACCTTCAATTTCAATAGGCTGGTCCATATCCAGGTCTTTCGGCATCTCAAACTCATCTGATTTGACAATATCCTTATGCGGCAGTACTGTCCACCAGCCTGATGCATAGATGTCGCTTGAATCCCTCCATGAGGTTATAAAAACTCCGAGTGTCGGGACTGTCCAGGCCACTACGATTACGATGAGAATAATTGCTACAAGAGGATTGCTCTTTATATCGCTTTTCTTATTCATTTCAATGTCCTCCTTGCCCTGAAATCTCTCAGGTTGTAAAGCAGTACCGGAACTATCACTATAAGCAGAACTATGGCAATAGCTGATGCCTGACCTGAGTTGCCGTAGGTGAACTGCCTCAGGTAGAACTCGTTTGCAATGACGTTTGTTCCGAAGTTTCCTCCGGTCATGACCCGTACTATATCGAAAAGTTTCAGACTGAATATCAGAATCGTTGTTGTGACGGTTATTATCGTAGGCATTATGTAGGGGATTGTTATTTTAAAGAATATTGTAATTGGGCCTGCTCCGTCGACACAGGCAGCCTCGTTGATTTCACCGGGAATAGCCTTTATTGCAGATGACATGATTACCATTGCATAACCTGTCTGAAGCCAGACCATTATTACTATAAGAAAGAAATTATTCCAGAAAGGAACAAGCAGCCAGGCCTGAGCCTCACCGCCGAAAAAGGTGACTATTGCATTCATGAGTCCTATCTCGGTGACATTGAAACCTATTCCCTTGTAGTTATATACAAACTTCCATATGACCCCGGCTCCTACGAATGAGATTGCCATAGGCATGAATATAAGTGATTTGAACAGCTTCTCTCTGCGGCTGCGATCGGCGAGAACGGCTATTAATAAGCCCATAATGACGCTGAACGCAGTACCGAATATCATCCACAACAGGTTGTTTCTGAAGGCTTCGAGCATAATCGGGTCGGTAAAGGCAAATTTAAAATTTGCCAGCCCGATGAATTTATCTCCATGGGCATCAAGAACACTTAATCGTAATGTCCTCAATGTAGGAATAACCAATGCCCAGAAAAGTAAGATCACAGCTGGTCCTGCGAAAACGACGGCGACGCTGACTGACCGTATTTTTTTCGGCATTGTCTCAGCAACTGCATTCAATGTAAAGAAAAGCAGAGCTGCACTGCCGAGGCCCCAGATAACCGCGAAAACCGTCATTAGTACTTTGAAATCCTGCATTCTCTGCAGAAGGGAAAATCCCCCTACAAGTACAACGAGTGTGATAAGTACAAGACCGGTTAAAGCAACGGGATTTCTTTTAGAATCAATATCCATGCTCATCTTCCTCCTTGAAAATTATTTATTAAAGAAAAGGGAACAGAGTTGATTTTTCTCTGTTCCCAATAGTATGTGCTTAATCAGATTACCTGATTATTCCGGCCATGAAGCATCAATAGCTTTGACTGCTTCATCAAGAGTCTTTGTTCCGGATACATATGCAGTCATTTCTTTCCAGAATGAACCTGCACCGACCTGACCAGGCATGAGGTCTGAACCGTCAAAGCGAACTGATGTCGCATTTTGAATTACCTCTGCAACCTTTCGGTCAACATCGTTTGTATACCAGCTGAGTTCTGAATCTTTATGAGGTGAAATTGCTCCGCCCGCTTTTACCCAGCCTTCAACTGATGCGCCGGTAGCAAAATACTGCATAACCATTCTAACTTCAGGTCTGTCGTTGAACATTGCGTAGATGTCTCCTGCGACCAATACGGGTTTGCCTAATGAAGGATCAACCGATGGGAGGTAGAAGAAGTCGTAATCTGTGCCTGCAACTACATTGTCAGGGAAGAATGAGGTGATGAAGTTACCCTGCTTATGCATCCATGCCTTTGGCGGCTTTTCAAACATAACCGTTGGTGCATCACCAAAACTTGTTGTAGCTATACTCTTGCGTCCACCGTATACCATGCCGTCTTTGAACCATATGCCGGCAACTGTTTCAATAGCATTTCTTACTTCAGGACTGTCGAACTTCAGTTCGCCTGCAACCCATTTATCGTAGTTTTCAAGGCTTGTTGTTCTGAGCATCATTTCTTCAACCCAGTCTGTCATCGCCCAACCTGTTGCTGCACCTGATTCAATACCTACAGCCCATGGAGTATCACCGTCATCCATTATCATTTTCTGGAGAGCTTCAAGTTCTGCCCAGGTTTCGGGTACTTCATATCCTGCTGCATCAAATTCAGCCTTGTTGTACCAAACAAGAGATTTGCCGTTTACACGTCCCCATAGTCCAGCCATGATTTCACCGTCGGGTGAACTCATTGTTGCCATATCAAGCCAGCTCTGAATATAGTTTGATTTAACCTTTCCCATATCAAGGGTTTTGTTAAGATCGACTACATAACCCTTAGCTGCAAAGTTTGCAAGAAGTCCGGGCTGCGGAAAGTCTACAATATCAGGAGGGTTACCGCCTTCGATTGCTATACCGATTGATGCCTCAAATTCCTTTGAGCCTTCATACTGAATGTCTATTCCGGTCATTTCTTCAAATGCCTTTACAGAGTTCTCAAATTTTACCGCATCGCTGTCAACGAAGGGTCCTGCCATTCTGACAACCGTTCCGCGAACCGCAGCATACTGATCGTCAGCTGCTGCCGGTGCGGCTGCTGCCGGTTCTTCCTGATCGCCCCCTGCGAATGCAAAGGATGCAACCAGCATCAAGCTAAGTAACACCAATAAGATTTTTTTCATATAAGTCTCCTTTTTGCGACTCTCTGGCCGCTAAACTTTTTAACTGAAACCAACCGGACAAATCCGGGATGGTTCAGGTCGTTCCCCGTTCTATAAGGTCAATCTGCAGGTTGATTTTCTGAATCGTTTCTACTTTCCCCGACATCTTTTCAAGCAGCAGTCCTGCAGCAATTCTGCCGCTGTCGACCAGATGCTGTGTAATAGTAGACAGTTCCATCCAGTCAGCCGCCTCGATATCGTCAAAACCCAGAATTGCCAGCTCCTGCGGAACCTTCAGACCATGAGCTTTTGCCGCCTTCATGATTCCAATTGCATGCAGATCGGACATCGCAAAGATCGCTCTTGGACGTTCTCCTGACTCAAGAAACCGGCTGAATGTATCCTGAGCTGCATCGACCCTGGTTTCCGCTTCAAGTATGAATTTATCCTCAAGCTGATATCCATTATTATTCAGCGTTTCGCTGAAGCCCTGCAGCCTTGTTTCTGAAGGATGACAGCTGTAGGAAAGATCATTGTTTATATCGCCGAAGAATGCGCAGGGCAGATAGTTTTTCCGTATAAAGAGCTCTGCAGCCGTCTGTCCCCCCCTGTAGTCATCAGCGAGCACCCTTGAATAATTTTCATCATCCGATTCAATCATTATTATATCCAGACCCGAGGCGCTGAGAATCCTGTGCTGGTCCTCGGTCAGATGTACTGAAATCAGAATCAGACCGTCGATGCGTCTGGTGAAGGGGACTGAGGTAAGGTATTCATCAAGCTGTTCAGGATTTTCAATGGTGTAGATAATAACCTCATAATTCGCTTCGCGCAGCGGCGGAATTACTCCGTCCAGTCTGGTGACAAAGGCCGGAGCCGGGAAGAAGGGGGTTAGAACCCCGATTCGGCCGACTGTTCTCTTCGATCTTGTTCCGGTATTCCCCTGAGGGATGTAATCAAGCTTTTCCATTGCTTCAGCAATGCGGCTGCCAGTTGTGTCCTTGACGCTATCAGAATTATTAAGAAATCGAGATACAGTTGTAATGCTTACTCCTGCTTCATTCGCGACGTCATAGATTGTCATTCTGCCTTCATTGGTTTTTGCCATTTGGTTTGCCTGAAAGTACTAAATGAAAGTACTTTCATATATATTTATAATAAACCCGAAACTATTGAATTGTCAAATGAAAATTTTAATGAAACTGCGAAAAATGTCGGATAATGTGTGTATTTTAGTAAAATATATTGATTTTCAATGAAAGTTCTTTCAATAGAAAGGCCACCCGGGCAGTTGTGCTCGGGCGGCTCTTCAATTATTATTTGAAATTTAGACAACAGGCTGATCAAGGATAGTCGGCACAGCGGCGGGTGCGAGCACGCGTCCGGCCAACTCTCCGTCAAACCTGAGCAGTCCGTTCGAATCTTCCTTCAGTCTTTTCAGTTTTGCGAGAATTTTGTTTGCCTCATCTTCTTCCTCGACCTGCTCGTCAACAAACCACATCAGAAAACTTTCGGCCGCATAGTCTTCAAGTTTTCTTGAGAGAGTAACGAGTTTATTGATTCTCTCGCTGATATATTCCTCATGAGCAACAACTGCTGCAAAGGCTTCCTTATAGGATTTCCAGCTTATATCCGGTCCTTCAATAGCCTTAAGTTCAGCGCGGCCGCCGCGTTCATTAAGAAAGTTGAAAAACTTCATGGCGTGCATCGTTTCTTCCATATATTGACATCTCATCCAGTTGCCGAATCCGGGAAGATCTTCATCCTCAAACCAGCTTCCCATCGAAAGGTAAAGGTAAGCTGAAAACATTTCAGCATTTATCTGATCATTAATTGCATCCTGCATCTCTTTTTTTATACTCATCTTTTACTCCTCATGGTTTATAATTATCTTCTATAAATATAATAGTACTGTTTCTTTATATCAACAAATTTAAAAGTGACATTACTTGGCGGAAGAA
>DMKD01000361.1 GCA_003454605.1 Spirochaeta sp.
TCGAAATACTTGAAACGGATGTCCTGTTTGGAATGTAAATATGAAGACTCTTTATCCATTCTCCCGCTGTGTGCTGCTAAAAGAAGTACTTTAAGACTGTTATAGAACTGTTCTACAGCTCGAGTCAATTTCTTCCGAAAATGTAACTATTATGGCAAGTATGATTCATTACGAAGAAGACCTATTTCTCCTCAAGGAAATGCTGCGGACTCTGCGCCGGGGATGTTCGATAAACATTGATTCATCGATTTTTCTTGAATACACAGTTAACCAGCTGCTTTTCATCAGCAAGGCTCTGAAAGAGCTGTATTCATCCATTTCCGAGGCAAACTATATCAAATCACCGGAACAGATTCGGAACCTGCTGAGAGTATCTACAAACTTTCGAGGTTTACTGGATGACCTCATCAATGACAGGTTTAAATTCTCCGAGTTTACCAGAAGCTATACGGCAGACTTTAATTCTATAGAGCAGGAACACATCAAGGCCTCAGCTAAAATCAAAGAACTGCTCATTTCACTCAACGAGGTTGAAGACCAGGAAGATCTCGTTTCGGAAGAAGAGTTCATGTTTTTGTTTCAGGAAGATGAGAACGAAGAAGAGTAGAACTACTTCAAAGGATTTGTCTGTTTCAACCTGCTGAATCTGGAAAAATCAACGTCATTACTTGCCAAGACGGCATCCAGCTCTATTGCCAGCGCAGCAAGATGAATATCGGTCGTCAACCTGCTTGTTCCGCCACTCTCTATAAATAATTCTTTCATTAGCCCTGAATGCCGCATACCCGGAACAACAGTCTTCACTGTCGGCAGGGTCAGAATCTCAGAAATAATATCAAGCAGGATTTCAGGCCTCTGCGGATTATCGGTCACCTTATTGTTTGAAAGCAAGCGTACAAAGCCTAATGCAACAACCCATGGAATCCCAAGCTGTTCTTTACCATGTACCTTGGAAAGCCACCAGTTCAATGCCCTTTCGTGATATTTGCTTGAAGAATCATGAACATAGATCAGCATTCTGATGTCAAGACATCATTATTATATCATCATGTAAACTTGTATCCACTAATCAATAAACAAAATCTCAGTTCTCATTTCGGCGACCATGGTGACAGTTTGGTATATTGAACAGTATTTGCAGGCCAGTTCAAATGATTTTTCGAAGCCGGACTGTTTATCAGCAGCCTTCACGGTGAACTTAACATCACAAACCTTCAAAAACTTTGGGACCTCTTCACGTTTTTCACCGCTTATCTCAACCGATACAGAATCACAGCTGAGCCTTTTCTTTTTATATACATCTTCAAAGGTAGAATACAGACATGATGCAAGAGCCATGAACAGCAGTTCATAGGGCCTTGCGCTGTTTTCTCCACCGAGAATGTTTACTGTATAACCGGAATCAGTTGATGCTTTACCGCCTTCATCCTGAAAAAACTCAATCTTTGTATGAATTGTATCTGCCACTTAAGCCCCCTTAACATGCTCAATTGTAGGCCGAAAAATTGATATCTGCCAGTAAAAAAAGGACTGCCCGGTGATCAGACGGACAGCCCAAGGATTAAAAAATCCAACTCTATAAAAAGAAGGGGATTATTCCTGTGCAAGCCGTTCTTCAACCGCAGTCAGTATTTTTACAGCGTCACCGACTATCTTAATATCAGAAACATTAAAGATATCGGCATTTTCATCTTTGTTGATGCTTACAATCAGTTCTGCGTCACTAATTCCGCATACATGATGCATCGCACCGCTTATTCCGACACCAATGTAGAGCTTGGGACGTACAGTCTTGCCGCTGGTACCAATCATGGTACCGTCATCATCGGTCCAGTCTTCATCAAGAGCGGGGCGTGTGCAGCCTACTGCTGATTTTTCAAAATAGTTTGCAATCTTATCAAGAGCTTCCCAGTTCTCATCACATCCCATTCCAAATCCGCCGCAGATGATTGTATCAGCCTGCTCTACCGGCAGAGAAATCCTCTCTTTAATGTGTACTTCCTTGAGTACAATTCCATCCGTCGCAGCATTTTCAAGCGAAGGTGAAAACTCTTTTACCTCCGCTGCTTTTGCAGCAAGTTCGGCACGCTGAAAGATCCCGGGTTTTACAGTCGCAATCTGGGGCAGCGTATAGGGTGTGAGAATCTCTCCTATCACCTTACCGCCGAATGCCGGAACATCCTGAACAAATGCCCCGCTGTCATCAAAGCGCAGATCGACGCAATGCGCCGAAACACCGGTATGAAGCTTAACGCCAAGGGTTGGAGCGAGCTCGGTACCCATTGCCGTCGAACCGAACAGAAAGATGTATGGTGTATCACGCCTGCACAGCTGTGCAACAGCCTCGGAATAAACAGCAGGATTATAGACCCCGAGCTTTTCATCCCTGATGCTGTAAACCACATCCGCTCCAGATTCAACCAGGCTTTTCTGCACATCTTCTCCAAGCTCACCAACAGCCACCGCGCAAAGCTGTGCGGGACTTCCGTCAAACTCAGTCAGCTTCTCATTAAGAGCAGCCGCTTTTGACAGCAATTCAAAGTAGGCATTCTCTATAGTTCCGCAGTCGTTTTCTGCATAAATAAAAATTTTCTTGTTACTCACGACAGCCGCCCCCTGAAATAATTTTCACACCGGTTGCCTTGATTCGTTTAACAAGCTCATCAGCAATTTCCTCAGGGCTTCCGGTAAGCTCAACAGTCTTTCTGCCGGTATCCGGGGTAAAGATTGCGCCTGCTTTTGTGGGAGAACCCTCGATGCCTATACGCGTTTTATCGGGTGAGAGAGCTTCACTGTCATAGGTATCAAATGGTTTTTTCTTGGCTTTTATGACCCCCATAGCCGATGTATAGCGCGGTTTGTTTATATCACGCGTAACGCCTATGACTGCCGGAAGTCTAATTTCAAACTCGTTCTTACCGTTTTCAAACTTCTGAAAAACCATGAGCGATTCAGGGGTTTCATCACCTTCAGCATCAATCTGAACGACGGCGCTCAGGTGATTACAGCCGAGCTGCTCACCGACCTGAGCCGGAACATGCCCTGTAGCGCCGTCGGCACTTTCGTTACCTGAGAGAATCAGATCGAATGTATCGCCTTCGGATGCTTTTTTCTCAATAGCCTTCACCAATGTGTAGGAAGTAGCAAGGGTATCAGCACCGCCGAATTCCCTGTCACTTACAAGAACTGCCTCGTCGGCACCCATTGCAAGAACCTCCATAAGCTTTTCACGTCCATCAGGAGGAGCCATTGCAAAAACGACAATCCTCCCGCCGAATTTCTCTTTAAGCGTGATGGCCGCTTCAACGGCGCATTTATCGGCCGGGTTCACGATAGCCGGAACCCCTGCCCTGTTTAATCTTTTAGTTTCAGGATCAATGGCTATGCTGTTGTACTGTTCCGGATCGGGAACAGGTTTGACCAATACGCCAATATTCATTTTAACTCCTAGTCAGGCCTTAAATGATCTGAGAGTGTCACCTGCAATGATCAGTTTCTGAATCTCAGTTGTTCCGCCTGAAGAAATACTTGCGAGAGCGTCTCGGTGGAATCTTTCAACCGGATACTCCGTCATCACACCGTAACCGCCCATGAGCTCAATTGCGTTCTGTGATGCCTTAACAGCCATGTCAACAGAAAATCCCTTGG
>DMKD01000028.1 GCA_003454605.1 Spirochaeta sp.
GATATTATTCTTGACGGCGAAGTCATCAATCCCCATTCTCCAATGGACGCGGAAGCTTTGGGAATTTCAACAGTTTATCAGGAAGTTAACCTTCTGCCGAATCTTTCGGTAGCAGAAAACCTGATTATAGGAAGACAGCCGATGAAACGCGGCAGTATAGACTGGAAAATTATCAATAATGATGCCATAAGGATACTTGAGAAATTTGACATTAATATTGATGTAACCGAACTGCTTGGAAGCTATTCAATTGCTATTCAGCAGATGGTTGCTATAGCACGTGCACTTGAACTGGATTCAAAACTGCTTATACTTGATGAACCTACATCAAGTTTGAACCTCGATGAGGTTCAGAAGCTGTTTACCCAGATGAGGCGTTTGAAGGAGGAAGGTCAGTCTATCATCTTCGTTACACACTTTCTTGATCAGGCATTTGAGATTACCGACAAGATTACCGTTCTGCGTAACGGTGAATATGTCGGAGAATACATAACCGCAGATCTTTCCAAGCTTGATCTTATCTCCAAGCTGATGGGTAAGGCCCTTGATGAGCTGAAAGAATTTGAACATATTGCAGATAACAAGGTGAAGAAAAATGCTGAGTCTCTTATTAAGACTGAAGATTTTGCGAAATCAGGGGTAATGAATCCCTATAATATTACTATCGACAAGGGTGATGTCGTTGGTCTTGCAGGTCTGCTCGGTTCAGGGCGATCCGAGATAGCAAGCATGCTCTTCGGTGTTGAGAAATCCGATAACGGTTCTCTCTCGGTTAAGAATGTAAAGACAAAGATTTATAGTCCTAGACAGGCTCTGAAGAATCATCTCGCCCTCTGTCCTGAAGACAGGAAGAAGGATGGTATCATTGCAGGCTTATCGGTAAAAGAGAATATTGTTCTTGCCCTTCAGGTTAAACAGGGCTGGCTGAAAAATATCAATACCAAAATGCAGAATGAAATTGCTCAAAAATATATAGATATGCTGGCTATTAAAACCCCGTCTGTTGATCAGGCAATTGAAAACCTGTCAGGCGGTAATCAACAGAAGGTAATTGTTGCAAGATGGCTAGCGACAAATCCTGAGGTTCTTATTGTTGATGAACCTACCAGGGGTATTGATGTAGGAGCCAAAACTGAGATTCAGAAACTGATTGTAAAACTCAGTCAAGAAGGCATGGGTGTCCTGTTTATTTCATCTGAAATAGAAGAGGTCGTTCGATGTTCAAACAGGGTCTATGTTCTCCAGGAACGTTCGGTTGTGGGTGAGCTTACCGACAGCGATATAAATGAACATAAAATCATGCACACTATTGCCGGGAAAGGGGAGTAAAGATGGGATTAGCTGAAGGTAAATCAATCCCGAAGATAGTCTGGCCGCTTATGGCCCTTGCTGCTATTCTGTTGTTTAATCTGATCTTAACAGATAACTTCTTCAGAATTACAATCAGAGACGGTCATTTATTCGGAAGTTTAATAGATATATTAAGAAGATGTTCGCCGACCATGATAATGGCCGTTGCGATGACATATGTTATTGCCACAGGCGGAATCGATATTTCAGTCGGATCGGTACTTGCAATTTCCGGTTCTATTGCATCGCTGGTAGTTTGGGGGGGGAGTACTGATTATCTTGCCGGCGACGACACTGCCATTTACGCAGCTGTTGGTCTTATCATTGTGATACCCCTGCTGGCATCAATAGCGTTGGGTGCATTCAACGGGTTGATGGTTTCGGTCGTAGGACTTCAGCCGTTTATTGCAACGCTGATTCTAATGACTGCCGGCCGTGGAATTGCACAGCTGCTGACAGGCGGTAAGGTGCTTAACTTCAGTCACGCAGGTTTTGAATTTGTAGGACGAGGATACCTCTTCGGTATACCCTTCCCATTTATTCTTGCACTAGGAGTACTGCTTCTAGGGTTGGCAATCACTAAACTTACTCCGATGGGGCTCTATATTCAGGCTGTAGGCGGAAATAAATCGGCAAGTTTCTTCTCTGGTATAAATACGAAGCTTGTTATCCTTTTCGTCTACATCTTTTCAGGTTTTGCAGCCGGACTTGCAGGTCTTGTTATGACTGCGGATATTACAGGTGCTGATGCCGGATTCATGGGGCTCTATATGGAGCTTGATGCTATTTTGGCTGTTGTTATCGGAGGAACTCCGATGGAAGGCGGAAAGTATAATCTTAAGGGTACTGTTGTCGGTGTGCTTATTATTCAAACCCTCACAACAACAATCCTTACCCGTGGTGTTCCGCCGGAATATACAACAATAGTTAAAGCTATTGTGGTTCTTGTTGTATTGATTATACAGTCAAAAAAAGTTCGTGAGCTTATTGAACACCGTAACCTCCTTAAAGCGGTAAAGGCATCGGAGGCTGTATGAAAATCTTAAACAAGCTTGGAATATCAAGGCGGTCAATGCCGTTAATTGCAACCTTTGTTGTGTTTATAGCGCTTTATGTTTACGGCGGCGTGAGTTACCGGAACTTCTTTTCATCAAGAGTGTTTTTCAACCTCCTGACTGATAACGCCGTTCTCGGCATAACAGCTGTGGGTATGACATTTGTTATTATTTCCGGCGGTATCGATTTGTCAGTTGGTGCAGTCATATCAACAACCGCTATGGCTGTTGCAGTAATGACCCAGGCCGGAGTTCCGAATGCAATAGTTATTCCGGTTGCACTACTCTACGGTACAGTGCTCGGCTTACTAATGGGTTTTATCATTGAATACTTTAAGGCTCCGCCGTTTATCGTAACCCTGGCTGGAATGTTTTTCAGTCGCGGATTCGGTTATGTATTGAGCCTCAGCTCTGTTCCGATTGTATATGAGTTTTATGCAAAGGCTTCGGCTTTTGGAATAAAGATAGGCAACGGCAGATTTACGGTTCCGGGGATAGCATTAATTGCGGTAATAATTATAGCGACCTTTCTATCACGGCGCACTAAATTCGGCCGAAACATCTATGCTATAGGCGGAAGTGAGCAGTCTGCAGTATTCATGGGGCTACCAGTGTTTCGTACAAAGATCCTTGTTTATACATTGAGCGGTTTTTGTGCCTCTCTTGCGGGCTTTATCTACACCTTCTATACCCTGTCGGGCTACGGTCTTGCGGGTATAGGTCTTGAAATGGATGCTATTGCTTCAGCTGTTATCGGCGGAACCCTGATGACAGGCGGATACGGTACAATTTTTGGGACCCTGATTGGTACTCTGATACAGGGTCTTATCAAGACGATAATTTCGTTTAACGGTCAATTCTCAGTATACTGGATAAGACTGTTTACTGGCGGAATGCTTTTACTGTTTATCCTCCTTCAGAAAGCGTTTGTCGCAGGCACTGCCGGTATGAAAAAGGCTGATGGATAAGCTGGAGAAGTGAATATAAGATGGAATTTCACAGGGCGGAGCTATGTTCCTACAGATCCAACCCGTGGAATCGGTTTTGAAATAGCACGGTAATTATGAACAGCAGTAAACATCCGGAATTACAGAAGATTAGAGCCGCAGGTCTGGCGGCGGCAGCCTTTATGGCGTTTTTTATATTCGGGTTTTCCGATGTACTTAAAGGCACAGCCATACCTGAGATTATTGCTGAAACCTCAGTCGGTTACAATACCGGCGGAGCGCTCATAGGTTTCACCTATTTCGGCTTCTTTGCCGGCACTCTGGGATCCGTTTTTGTACTGAAAAAAAGGCAGGCCCCCGAGCTGATGGGAGCAGCGGTCATTATTGCCTGTCTCGGGCTCAGTGTATTCAGTCTTGCTGCCAATGTCGGAATAATGTTTATTGCAGCCTTTCTTATCGGTATCGGCGGCGGACTTATCGATGTAACAGCTAATATGACTATCAGAATGTCGGCGGAAAAAACAAAACTCGGCCGGCGTCTCAATCAGCTCGCATTTTTTCACGGCACCGGTGCGATTGTTTCTCCAATGTTTGCCGGACTTATACTTTCACTAACAGCCCAGTGGCGAAGAATCTATTTTTTTGCAGCAGTTCTCACAGCAGTACTTGTGATTATAATTCTCGCTCTGATAAAAAAGGCCGGGATGAAGGTGGTTGAAGAGGAAGAACAGGATAAACTGAGCATAAACCCATCTGTGGCTCTGTTAGGAGGGGTTCTGTTCTTTTACATGACCCTTGAAGCTGGAATCTCGGGCTGGATGGTGGAGTACGGCAGGACAATTGGTCTGAGTAATCAAATTGCGCTGTTTTATCTGTCGCTCTTTTTCATCCTGTTGACTGCAGGGAGGTTTCTGAGCAGTCTCTATGTTGACAGATTGGGACTGCATAAATCGATTCTTCTTAATTTTACTGTTATTCTTGCTCTGGTCGCGGGAGGGATAACCTTTAAGGATTTTTTCATCCTTATCCCCTGTGCAGGGTTTTTTATGGCCCCAATCTTTCCCACGACAGTAGCCCTTATTTCAAATGAACTAGGCAGTACAAATATCAGGACTCTTGGTTTCTTTTTTGCTGTCGCGGGCCTCGGGGGTATATTCGGTCCCTGGATGATTGGGATGCTTGCAAAAAGCTTCTCTCTTCAAACCGGATTAGCTTTGCTGATGGTATTTGCAATCTGTGCGATTACTATCTGTTCTCTGTATTCCTGTGTCTCATATCGAGGGAAAAAGATTTAACTTCATGATAAAGATAGTCCATTTACGATAGATTATTCAGGCATTATACTAGGATTGAAAAAATGAAAGGTTTAATATTTAACATACAAAGATTCAGCACCAAAGACGGACCCGGTATAAGAACAACTGTTTTCTTCAAGGGCTGCAATGTAAACTGTGCCTGGTGTCATAACCCGGAATCTATAGATGGAGATCTGATGCTCCGTTTCGACTCAAAGCGGTGTATAAACTGCGGCCGTTGTGCCGAGGTCTGCCGTTACAGTGCAACTGAAATGATTGAGGGCCGCAGGCTGTATCATCTTGAAAAATGCACTCTATGCGGTGATTGTGTGCCCGCCTGCGGTGAAGGTGCCCTGGAAATGGTAGGGAAAAACTATACAGCAGAAGAGCTATATAGTATAATTATTAAAGATGAGGATTTTTACAGAGAATCAGGCGGGGGAGTGACTTTCTCCGGCGGTGAACCTCTACTTCAACAGGAATTCTTGCTCGATATGCTTAAACGCTGCAAGGCTGCAGGATTACATACTTCATTAGATACTGCACTCAATGTTGAGTGGAGCAGTATTGAAGAAGTCCTGCCTTGGGTTGATCTGGTCCTTCTGGACATCAAAGGGATGAACAGTGAAAGGCATTTACGCAATACCGGTGTTTCTAATGAAAAGATCCTCGAAAATGCTGAAAAGCTCTCCGCTACCGGGGTGGAAATAATTGTGAGGATGCCGATTGTAAAAGGTCTGAATGATTCAATTGAAGAGCTTAGAGCTGCCGCCGCTTTTCTCAAAGACTGGCAGAATCTAAGTGCTGTGGAACTTCTTCCGTATCACAGCCTTGGAGTTGATAAGTCATCTGAATATGAAGCACTGGAGGCTCAGAAGAGATTCGAAGCCCCCGACAGTGATCTGATAGACAAAGCTCGTGAGCTGTTTAACAGGAGTGAATGATGTTACCGAAACATGTTGAGAAATCCATAGCAAAGTGGTTTGAAAAAGATGGAGAAGCGACCTTCTTCGAAAGAATTGAACTGCAGCAGGAAGCTGCTGAAAAATATAAAAATGATGCCTATGCTCCACGCTACAGCAGAATCCTCAATCACATTCTTGAAAATATAACCCTTGTCATCAAAGAAGGTGAGAATATTGTAGGAGATGTATTTGAGATAATTCCGAATGATGACCAGCGTGAGTGGGCTGAGAGTCTGAGCGAAGAATGGTGGGAAGATGTTTCGGAAGAAGAAAAGCAGGACAGAATCATGTTCTACTATTCTCCCGGCTGGATAAAACGCCGAAACCCGATTTTTTTCACTTTCGGGCATCTCTCCTATGATTGGAATGCAATAATTACCAAGGGCCTCGACTGGCATAAAGAACATGCTCAGGAGTTGCTTGATTCAGGCAGGTATAGTGATAATAAAGATAAAACCGACTTTCTCAGCGGAGCTGTAGAAGCATACGATGCTCATACAAAGTTTATCCGCAGGTACGCCGAAGAGGCTGAAAACCAGGGACTTAAAGAGATAGCGGGAATCTGCAGAAAGATAGCAGGAGGACCCGCTGAAACGCTGCAGGAAGCGCTTCAGCTCCTATGGTTTATTGTACTCGTATCCCAGAAGGTTGCCGGGTGCGGAGTCTTCTGTTTTGACCGAATGGATCAGTATCTGCTGCCGTTTTTTGAGAATGATCTTGCTGCCGAAAGACTGGCTGAGGAAGAAGCCTTCGGCCTTATTGTTGAGTTCTTCAATAAAAACAATGAAATACTCGATCATGGTGATCATATGTCTCAGGAATCCGAAGTTGTAAAGAACAATCTCGAAGTGACCTATGATGATCCTAATTATATAATTATCGCGGGCCTGTTAAGCAAGGGTGTATCTGGGGTTAATAAACTCTCCCACCTTATGATCCGCGCACAGCATGAAATGAGACTTCGAAATCCTTTTGTCGTAGTTCGCTGGCATGAAGGAATAGATCCTGTGTTCTGGCGTGAAGTCTGTGATGCAATGAGACATAATGCTACAGTCGTCGTCTATAATGATGAAACCATGATTCCGGCCCTTCTTGAGTTCGGGATTGAAGCTGAAGATGTTTACGGCTATGGCTACTACGGCTGCAATGACCCGCTTATCCCTGGAAAGGAAGGGGGGCTGCGTCAGCTATGGGTAAATCTTGTCTGGCCGTTTGAGCTTGCTCTTAACGGGGGTAGGGCTTTGTGTGCAGGTGAAAACGGTTGCGTACATGATCCGGAGGCAAATTTCGGCTACCGCGACAGGTTGATCGGACTGATGTCGGGAGTATACAGCGGTGACGATGAAGATAATAATGAACCCGAATCGATGGGTGATTTCATCAAACTCTACAAGAAACAGCTACGCTTCCTTCTTTTGCAGTACATGGAAAAGATGGAGCAGGATTATCTGCTTGAGCAGAAATACAGTGCCGGGCGCATGAGGATAGAAGATCTCTTTCTGCAAGGTACTATTGACGAGGCAACTAACTGGATTGCCGGCGGAACCAAGTACCACAAGATAACAATGCAGGGCAGCGGAATGGCTACGGCTGTAGACTCTCTGGCGGCTATTGATCTTGCTGTTTTCAGGGACAAGAAGTTCACCCTCAGTGAAATCCGCGAGGCATTAAAGACCGATTTCAAAGATCGTGAGGATCTCAGAATCTATCTCGATTCGCTGCCGAAGTTCGGAAATGATATAGATGAGGTTGATAAATATGCGACAGTGGTCACTAACGCTTTTTGCGATGTCGTGGCTGAAATGAATGAAACGCGTACGGGTCTGTATTCCTACATGCCGACTCTGTCCACTGACCGTGACTTCACCGGAATGGGTGCATGCCTAGCAGCAACATCCGACGGCCGCCGTGCCGGCGAACAGATATCTGAAAATCAGTCGCCCTACCTTGGTGCAGATCACAGCGGAGTGACGGCCCTGCTCAATTCAGTTGCAAAGGTCCCCTTTGATCGCATAACCGGCGGACCGTTGAATGTGATGCTGCACCCCTCAACAATTGATGGAGATGACGGACTGTCTAAACTAGCAGCCTTGTTCAGTGTATTCATGAAGCGGGGTGGAATGCAGGTGCAGCTGAATGTTGTTGGTCGGGATGAGCTGCTGGATGCCCAGCAAAAGCCTGATCAGCATAAGAATCTATGTGTGAGAATAACAGGTTATTCAGCCTACTTTGTGCAGATGGGAAAAATTGCTCAGGAAGAGCTTATTAACAGGACAGTGAATTAAATCGGACTTCGTGTCCGATTTAATTTTGGAGTTTGAAAAGCGAACCTTTCAAACTCCGTCATTTTATCCGCCTTCCATGGCGGATTGTTATTATTAATGGTGAGGAGAAATATATGCAAGTAGAAAAATTGACGGCGCAATCATTTAAGGACTTTGGTCAGCTGCTTACAATCGATGAGGTTGCCGAGGTTAAACCTGAAAATGAATTTGACTGGTATGATACTGCCGGCGGAATAGAATTATCAGAGAATTGCTGTACGGGGATGCTTGTATGCAGGCCTAGAGAAAAGAAGGTTGTTAAGATGGAGTGCCATACCAGGACATCTGAAGTTCTTACAACACTGGATGGAGACACTGTTTTGGTCGTTGCACCAGCTGGAGACAGTCTTGAAAATAATAATAATGCAAAGGCCTTTCTTCTTAAGCAGGGCGCTGTAGTTGTGATGAAAACAGCAACCTGGCACTGGATTCCTTTTCCGGTTAAGGATGAAGATGCAAAAATCATGGTTCTTTTTCGTGACGGCACAGGTGCTGATGATTTGAAGAAAGGCCTTTGC
>DMKD01000209.1 GCA_003454605.1 Spirochaeta sp.
TGCAATGGAAGAAGAGATCGAACTATTGAAGCAGAAACTTCATGAATCCGAGACCTACACAAGGGCCGGAAATACCTTTTACATCGGAAAGCTGCATAATTCACGTATCGTTCTTCTAAAAAGCGGTATAGGCAAGGTCAACGCCGCTATAGGGACAACTATCCTGATTTCAAAATATGATCCTATCTGTCTGATTAACACCGGCTCAGCCGGCGCTGTCTACAGTGACCTTAATATAGGAGATGTAGTCATTTCTTCCGATGTTTACCATCATGACGTTGATGTCACTGCCTTCGGATATGAGTACGGACAGGTTCCCCAGCTGCCGCATGCATTTCTTCCTCATGATGATCTGGTGGCCATGGCAGAAAAAGCTGGACAGGCTCTTGACGGAATAGACGTTCATCTTGCAGGTATTGCTACCGGAGATTCCTTCATGAATAAACCGGAAAAAATAAATGAGATTAGAGATCGGTTTCCCACCGTAGCTGCAACTGAAATGGAAGCGGCATCGATCGCTCAAACCTGCCATCAATTCAGCAAACCCTTTATCATCATCCGATCTATCTCGGATAAAGCGGACAAAGACGCCTCTGTTTCTTTCGATACTTTTATCAAAACTGCCGCTGATAATTCAGCAAAGATGGTATTGGGAATGATTCATAGTTTACGAGATTATGTTGTTGATAAGGAATTTCGGCGCAGCAAAGAAATCCTTTCTTAAACAATGCAAAAATAGTCATGATATTCATCTCATTAAAATTAATTTACCTTACAAGTAAGCTTATAATTAAATTTGGTATAAAAGTATGATTTGGAGGAATTTATGAAAAAGTTATTGCTCACATTAATCTTTATCTTTTGCCTCTTACCGCTGTTCGCCAACGGACAGGAAGAAAAGATCACGGCAGTCGATGATTTCAACGGCTACACCGACTGGACCAGAGTCAATATGGAAACCATTTGAGAACAGGGATTTCGTCTTCTGGGACAGTAAGCTCTAGGCAGTTACCAGAAAATTGAAAAAGGAAAGCTAAACGGCTTTCCTTTTTTATTGTATAAGCTGGATAGGTGACTATATCATTTCATCATCTTCCGGGTTTGCAAGTTTATCCAGTATCACAAGAAGCTCCTTCATTGCAAGAAAAATCTTTTCAGCGGGCAAATTTCCTAATTCATATTTTTTAGTATTCATTTTGATTTCTTCTTCAAGTTCGCTGCGTTTAGTCTTACTTATCAAATGAGCAAGATCTTTCACCGTCGGACTGCCGGGTACCAAAGCAACTGCGAGCTTCGAGCTAGGAATAGCTGAGACAGCCTGCTGCCCGGTTTTTTTAGGGATCTTTTCTATCAGACCCGGCCACTGATTTAACAGGACAAGCCTGTTGATCTCACCTTTAAACTTTTCATCCAGGGGCTTTTGAAACTCGTTATATAGAATAAAAGAAACTTTATACGGCATTAAAAGCTTATCTTCCTTCATTGCCTTGTAAATACCTTTAAGCGCCTTAACATTCAATACTGCCAGCTCCTCGTAATTCGCGGAGGTTCCTGCACATTGAGCCCAATCCGAATGCAGGGCTTTTGGAATATATTTTTTGTATTCTTCCCTGTTAAATAATGCATCCCGCCCCACCTTAGATTTCTCTTCACCTTCAACATAATACCTATAGAGAAAAAGCGATTGAAACTCATCTAAAGAACTTCCACCGGCGAGAAAATAATTCTGCACAAGCCGACTTGCATTATTTTTATCGAGGATTGCCAGGATCTTCGAGACCCCAAACAAATATAGCTCTCCTTTTGGAGATTCGGGGCCTGTCTTTCGATAGAAGGTGTTTATATTTTTCCCGAATATTGCTGCATTGATCGATAAAAGGCTAATCAGAATCGGTATCTCAGTATTTTTCAGATATTCCGCTTCCCAGTCTTCTAAAAATGGGGATAGATAATCTGAGAAAAACAGCCCTGGAACAAATATCCGCGTCTTTATACGCCTGTTTTCCCAATTTATATTAGCAGTCAACATTACAGTATCATCGATTTCATCCTCAGCCGGAGTTGGAACGATTTTCCCCTTTACCCGGTCAAAACCGGATTGAGCACGGAGAAAAGATGCTGTTCTTTTTACCATCTCCGTAAATAAGCTGTTGAAAAACTGTGAGTATTTTTTCTGCTGTCCATTTACATCAACAGAGTAATAAACTGAATATTCTTTTTCTCCGGTGATAATCCAGAAACGATACCAGATCATCCCTTCATTCATTTGAGAAGCAGGCTGCCTGGCTGCTGTTATCTCATTAAAAATTACAGAAACATCTTTTTTCCCAAGGTATGCTTCCCGTGGAAGGAAGCTGCTGCCTATTATAAACTCGAAGGGATTTTTAACCCTGAGTTTTATATCCGATTCCTGCAGAGCTATGAGTGATTCTCCTGTTACCCTGCGGTTTTGGGTCAAACCGCGCAGCGTCTTTTTAAATGCGGGATCGGTCTGAAGAAGTTTCTCTATCGACTTTTGGAGTTCTATATTCAGCGGCAGGTAAAAGACAGCGCCAAAGGCAGAACAACGGAATATATTACACTCCGAAACGTCCCAGAGCAGTTGGTCATTTAATTCACTGTTATATGGTTTCTGCAACGCAAACACATTGCTCACCAATCCATTTTCTTTAACTGAACATAGATAGGGCAAGTTCCCGACTATCCTGTTCAATAATTTGGTTAAACCTGCATCATCCTTTTCTCCCGAATCAAGATTTTTGATTTTTTTAAAAAGGATTAGCTGCGCTGTATCTGGCAGCAGAAAAATCATTTCTGCACGGTTAGTTTCTGTATAGACATATAAAAACCTGCCGGCCTTTAACTTCCCGGTTTCGGTTTGAAAGTTCTCAAAGGACAAATTCTCAACCTCTACCCGAACGGCTTCGCCGGATATCGCAGTAAGATTCTGAGATAGAGTCTGTTTAAAAAATCCTTCAATAAAGGGAAGCTTTTTTTTAGTTTCCGGCGTCTGTTTCATTCTCACTCCTGATTATACTACTCTGCGAATGGTTTCATATATCGCAGCAGGGTCCTTGTTATCAATTTCACTTTATTAAGGAAGTATTAAAATACCCCACCACCAACCCACTTGTAGTCCATGTCTAGGATAATTTTTCAACAATTTTAGCATACCCTCATACTGGGTTGGTGTCATTCCTTTTAACCTTTTTTGAGGACGATTTTCATTATATTCAATCCACCAGTTTCATTCACCGACAAAAACGGATTCTCTTCTCTGTAGCGTTCTCCATACTTTCTAAAAATGGCGTTAACTGTATTAATGCTGTCCA
>DMKD01000380.1 GCA_003454605.1 Spirochaeta sp.
TTCTTCAGCAAACCGGTCTTCTCGTTAAATTCGTTGATTTCCCGGTCCCATTCATCAGCCTTCGAGAATTGATCACTCCAGTAATTATCATCATACCACTGGGCATTAAGCTCTTCTACAGACTTACCCTGCTGTTCAACCCAGGTGAAATACTTAAGGTTATGCATCCGGCGCTTCTCATAATAGTTAGTCTCGATCATATTATCGATTCCAGCCCCCATAAGATAACGTTCATAGCATACAGCAGCCTTTTCATGGCTATAGGCGCCGTATTTTTCATCATATTCGGACATTCTCGAACCGTACATCTCCATTGAATCTGTAGCAAGAGTAAAAACTGTATCATTTTCGTTCATCTCGTAGTATTTGGCCATCTTTATTGCACCCAGCAAGTTGGCTATGGATGATATACCGAGATAATTAAGCTTAGAAATTATATCTTCGGACGCACCCAGTTCACGCAGATAATCATGACCGGCAGGTTCATTAAACAGCCTCATTATCCTCATGACAGCTTCATCGTCGATACCGGCTGCCATATCCATACTTTTTAGATTATGAACCCACGGAACATGCTTATCACCTATCCCCTCGATTCTATGCCCGCCGTATCCGTTATAAAGAAGCGTCGGACACTGCAGAGCCTCTCCGGCACAAAGCTTCATGTTAGGATAGACAGTTTTTAGATACTCGCCTGCACCCAGAGTTCCCGCCGAACCCTGTGTCAGAAAGAGGGCGCTAAAACGTTGACCATCTTTTTTGTTCGCATTGAAAACCTCCTCCATTGCAGGACCGGTTACTGCATAATGCCACATAGGGTTGCCTATCTCGGAAAACTGGTTGAGATTGACTATTGAATCTCCGCGTTCGGCGGCAAGCTCTTTACACTTGTCATAAATTTCTTTGACATTACTCTCACAGCCGTGGGTTGCAAAGACCTCCGCACCTAACTTGTGCAGCCAGTTGAACCTTTCTTCAGACATTTCTTCGGGTAGAATAGCTATCGAATCACAGCCGAGCAGACAGGAATCATAAACACCGCCGCGGCAGTAGTTACCGGTTGAGGGCCAGAGGGCTTTCTGGGTAGTCGGATCAAAATGACCACTAACCAGTTTTTCAACAAGAGGACCGAAGGTTGCGCCGACCTTGTGAGCACCGGTTGGAAAGAACTTTCCTATCAGTAAAAATACCCGGGCCTTAACACCGGTAATCTCAGGCGGAAGTTCAATATAATTAACATCACCGAATCCGCCTCCACTTTCAACCGGGTCATTCTTCCAGGTTATTCGGAACAGGTTCAGCGAGTTTAAATCCTGAATCGCAACATCCTTCAATGCCGTTTTAATGCCTTCAGGAATCAAATCCGGATTTTTCATCTGGGCGTATGTCGGAATTATAATATTACGTTCCCGGCATCTCTTAATAGTATTCTGCAGAACCTGTTCGTTTGTTTTCATCAATTTCCTCTCGGTTTTATTTTTTCAGTTACTAAGTTTAACACGGTCTATACCATCAGGCAACGCTCATTTTACATCAATTTTTGATAGATATTTTTAGCTTTTCATCACAATTCAGCTCCAATTATTATATATACATAATTAGTTTGCAGTATTTCTGAAACCGTTTTATACTGAAAAAAAGGAGATGGGAATATGAAAATCCTTATAGCCGACAAGCTATCAAAAACCGCTGTAACAGCCTTGGAATCATCCGGAATACAATGCCTGATGGATCCCGAGCTTACCGCAGACAGTCTTCCGGATGTTATATCTCCCTATGATATTCTCGTAGTCAGATCAACCAAGGTAACAAAAAAGACGATTGAAGCAGGCAAGAGCTTGTCCCTCATAGTACGTGCCGGCGCAGGAGTGAATACAATTGATCTCGATGCAGCGTCCAGGCTTGGCATTCATGTGGCCAACTGTCCCGGCAAGAATACTGCAGCAGTAGCTGAGCTTGTGATGGGCCTGCTGATTGCCGCCGATCGGAGAATTGCCGATTGCACTGCAGATCTCAGGGCAGGGGTGTGGAACAAGAAATTATACGGCAAAGCCGCAGGCCTTAAAGGCCGGACTCTCGCCATAATCGGTCTCGGGGCCATAGGACAGGCGGTTGCAGTCAGGGCAGGAGCATTCGGAATGAATGTTGCAGCCTGGTCTCGAAGCCTCACCCCCGAACGTGCTGAAGAGCTTGGGATGATCTACTGTAAGACTCCGCTCGAAGCAGCAGGAATGGCTGATGCCGTCACTGTCCACCTTGCCGCATCTGCTGCGACAAAGCATTTCATCAATATCGAGTTCTTCAATGCAATGAAAGACAGTGCGATCTTTATTAATACTTCCCGTGGTGAGATTGTCGATACTGCGGCGCTGAAAAAAGCTGTTGATACCAAGGGATTGAAAGTCGGCCTCGATGTTTATGAAAACGAACCGGCTGCAACATCAAAGGAGTTCACCGATACAGAGTTTGCAGCGGTGATCACCGGAACCCATCATATTGGAGCATCCACCAATCAGGCATCTGAAGCCATTGCCGAGGAAACCGTAAGAGTGATAAGGGAATACCATGACTCAGGCACTCCGCCCAATACCGTTAACCTTCGGGATAAGAGTGATACAGATATCAGCCTTGTAGTGCGACATTTCAACCATGTCGGCATCCTCGCAGGTGTTTTAGATGAATTACGCACGGCTGGAATAAATATCGAGGAGATGCAGAACAGCATCTTCGAAGGCGGAAAGGCAGCAGTTTGTACGATCAAACTCGACAATACACCAACTGATGAACTTTTAAGTAAGATTGCGGCTGTGAATGACATTATAAATGTGTCTTTGAAGTAACAAGCCAACAGCAATATTAAATTTGGCGGCAATTAATTATTTCTCACTCGCTTGCACATCCCAGAACCATCGAAAATTGGTCGGAAGACCTCAAAATTTTTTAACGGCACCGAAACCTGCAAGCAATAGCTAATAAAACTGCTAAATTGAGAACTGCAGCCCCTTCAAAAGCGGTTTTTAGGTAAATTACAAAATAGCAAAGAAGTTTTTAATAAAAATTGGGAATAGTAATGATTTTCAAACCGCTTTTAAAGTTCAAATTAAAATTGCTGATAGCTGCTACATAAATTTGCTTTTTTCTGTTTCAGGGTTTATTATATACATAGTTATAGCTATAACTATAGGGATAAAATATGAAAACAATACAAATGACCCTAGATGAGAGTCTGGTTATGGAAGTTGATGAGGAAGTGAAAAAACTGCATACATCGCGTTCTGCCTTTACCCGTGAAGCCTTAAAAAAACACCTTGACTACCATCGAATGCTGGAACTTGAAGAGAAACACCGAAGAGGTTATAAAAATCACCCTGCGTCCTCCAAAGAATTTTCCGAATGGGAAGACGAGCAGGTATGGGTTGATTAATGAACAGAGGTGACATCAGGTGGTACAAATTTAAATATCCGGATAAAAAGAGACCTGTGTTGATACTAACCCGTGATTCAGTAATTGAATATCTTAATGAAATTACAATAGCACCGATAACCTCAACCGTAAGGAACATACCCTCCGAGGTTCGTTTTTCAACGGATGACGGTATGATGAAAGACTGCGCTGCAAACTTCGATCATATACAGACGGTATCAAAAGCAAAACTCGGGGCTTTAATAACGACATTGGCCGCCGATAAACTTGACGAAACTAAAGCCGCCGTCAGATTTGCATTGAATGTATAATATGCTATACTCTGCCCGGAAGCAGATGGGGTCTGGTGGCTCCCGCGGTCTTCAAAACCGTTGTCGGCAATTGCGCCGAGGCAGGTTCGATTCCTGCCTCTTCCGGAAAGAATCTTCCGACTTAAACAGACCTTTAACTGTCTGACATAAAGCCCATAATCTTCTCAGTCTGCCCTATCACTACATGCCCGGTATCGTCCAACATATTTATCTCAGCCTTCGGAAGAAGCTCCTGCAGCCTTGCGGCAGCCGCACCAGAGTTCAGCAGAACATCGTGATCACCGCCGAAGTACTGGACGGGCATTGTAAGCCTGCTGAGCTCGGCATCTGGAAAAATCGGAATCACTTCAGTCAGCGGGCGGCAGTGTTTTGACACAAGGGCACCGAAGCCTGCTGCCTCATCACCAAGATCTGCTCCGTATGAAATCATTCTGTTG
>DMKD01000276.1 GCA_003454605.1 Spirochaeta sp.
TTTAATTGTCTTTACCTTATAGCCTGCTATAGAGGCACTGGCGGGGTTTGTACCGTGTCCTGAGTCGGGAATGATGATAAACTCCCTCTTATCGCCTTTAGCCTTGTGATAAGCCGCTATGAGCATGACACCGGTAAGCTCTCCATGAGCACCGGCCATAGGCTGCGTTGTAAATGAGTGCATACCCGTAATCTCGGACAGAAGATTTTCAAGGTTGAATATAAGCTGCATAGCACCCTGGGTAAGCATTCCGCCCTTCATCAATTGAGGCTGCAGCGGGTGAATAGATGCGAAACTGTCGAGTGATGCGAGTTTTTCAGTAAATCTCGGGTTGTATTTCATTGTACAGGACCCAAGCGGATAGAAATGAGTATCGACACTGAAATTCAGTCTTGAAAGGTTCGTATAATGTCTCACTACCTCCGGTTCTGATATATCCGGAAGTCCGGTGTCAGAAGTTCTCAGGTAATCCGGATCAAGCTTTTCAGCTGAAGGGACATCAGCTGCCGGTAGTTTTATTCCGCTTTTGTCTTTAGTCGATTTTTCAAAAATCAGGTCCATAAGGCATCCTCTACTGCATCAGCAAATCTGATTATTTCATGCTTAGTACGTTTTTCAGTAACTGCTACCAGGAGAAAATTCTCCATATCGGAATAGTAACGCCCGAGAGGAAAGCCTGCTGCAATCCCCCGTTCAATTAAGTGACCAATTACCACATTGGCATTTACAGGAAGCTGTATTGTGAACTCATTGAAGGTGGGCGCGCTCTTCATGACACTTACGCCGTCTATTGCCGCCAGCCTCTGTTTTGCAAATTCCGCCTTATCACGGCATTGAGCAGCTATATTTTTTATACCCTTGTCTCCGATTAAACTCATGTAAATCAAGGCCCGTAATGCGCAAAGCGACTGATTTGAGCAGATGTTAGAATTTGCTTTTTCTCTCCTTATATGCTGTTCTCGGGTCTGGAAAGTTAAAACAAAGGCTCTGCGATCCTTCCTGTCGGTTGTCTGCCCGCAGATCCGGCCCGGCATCATTCTGGTATACTTTTCTCTCGCTGCCATGAATCCTAGGTATGGCCCCCCGAATGAGAGCGGGATACCGAGACTCTGTCCCTCACCCGTTACTATATCAACACCCATTTCAGCAGGGGTTTTAAGCATTCCGAGAGAAATTGGATAAACACTCGAAATAACAAGAGCTCCGTGCTCATGAGCTTTTTCTACTATATCACTGTGATCATCTACTGCCCCAAAAAAATTAGGATTCTGAAGTATTACTGCGGCAGTATCGTCATCTATATGTTTATAAAGCTCTTCGCGATCGCTCTGGCCGTGGCAGACCGGTACATCCGTAAATCCGATATCAAGATTATGGGTATAGCTGTTAATCATCTTTCGATAGATTGGACTCACACCTCCGTCCATAACAATTTTATTTCTTTTTGTTATTCTGATTGCCATCATTGCAGCCTCATAAAGGGCGGTTCCGCCGTCATAAACGGATGCGTTTGCCACATCCATGCCGGTGAGATTGCATATACAGCTTTGAAATTCATATATTGCCTGCAGAGTGCCCTGAGATGCTTCGGGCTGGTAGGGAGTATAGGCTGTGAAGAACTCACCGCGGTTTACAAGTGCATCGACTGCGGAGGGGATGAGATGATCGTAGAATCCTCCGCCGACAAAATATGTCAGATTGCTGACGTTTTTTTTACCAAGTTCCCTTATATGTCTTTCAACTTCAAATTCTGATTTGCCCTCAGGGATATCAAGAGAAGCAGTACGCAGCTTTGATGGAATTGAAGAAAAAAGATCATCTATACTTGTGTATCCTTTGCCGGCAGCGGCAAGCATTTCTGAAATTGCTGAAGGTCCGTTCGGAATAAAACTCACGCTGTGCTCCTGTTAATCAAGTTCTTTTATATAATCATTGTATTCATTCAGGTTTAGAAAGTTCTCATCATCATTACGACCTGTAATTTTAAGCTTAATAATCCAGCCGTCATCAAGAGGGCTGCTGTTGATGAGTTCAGGTTCTTCATCAAGTTTTACATTTACTTCTATAACTTCTCCGGCGAAGGGGGCGTAGACCGAACTGACAGCCTTTACAGATTCAAGAGTTACAGGACTATCACCTGAATCAACATTATCTCCCACCGGGGGGAGTTCCACAAAAACTATATCGCCTAATTCTTCCTGGGCATATTCTGTTATACCAATTGTTGCTTCATTACCCTCTATTGCAATCCATTCATGCTCGCGTGTGTAAAGTAATTTTTCAGCCTCCATAGCTACTCCTTAATTAGATTGTCGTGTATGCAGATTTTCCTTAAGCATTCCGCTGTACTGAACAGGCAGCAGACAGCCTGAGAAATCAAATAGTTTAACAAAAGATTTAAGATGTGAATTGTATAAAGGTATTTTCTTAGGAATACCTACATTATTCATGCAAAACCTTCATTAAACATAAAAATAATTATAATTATATAATGGATACATAAGAAAAACAAGAAAAAAAGGACTGCGTCAGTTAAAACGCAGTCCTTAATCTAATTAGATAATATCCATATTAGCAGGTTCGTAGTATTCCTTAGGATGACTGCAGCATGGGCATTTTGCCGGCGGCTCAGTCGCTTCAACTATATAACCGCAGACTGAACACTTCCATGTTATAGCTTCTTCCCGTTTATAAACAGAGCCGTCTTTAACCATTTTGAGGAGAGCCTTATATCTATCCCGGTGATGTGCCTCTACCTTTTGAATCTGTCTGAAAAGAATCTCAACATCTTTTCTGCCTTCGGCAGCTGCATCTTTTGCAAAATCCTCGTACATTGTTGTTACTTCATAATCTTCGCCTTCCATAGCAGCTTGAAGATTCTCTTCAGTTGATTTGATTCCGCCGAGAAGAATAAATTCATCTTTTGCGTGTCTCATTTCATTCATTGCTGTTTCTTCAAAGATATTAGCGATATAGTTATAACCTTCTTTCTTTGCTTGCTTTGCCCAGTATGTATACTTGTTCCTTGCCTGCGATTCACCGGCAAAGGCAGCAGCCAGATTTTCGTCTGTTTTACTCATGTCCGTCTCCTTATTTACTATTTAATATAATGATATCAAAATTATAAGGGAAGAAGCGGTATCCAACAAGTCAATTATAGAATTAATAGTATTAACTGAAATTATTTATTCAGCTAAATGTTTATTATGTAAAGGTTTAAATACAAAAAAAAGAATTAAATATTTCTCAAAAGCCGTTGACATAAAATTCATTATTGTTTATCTTATGCAAGCATTTGGAAGTATTTAAGCACTTTAAAGTACTTTGTACTTTCGCATTCCCCTGTAGCTCAGCTGGTAGAGCGGGTGACTGTTAATCACTAGGTCGGCAGTTCAAGTCTGTCCGGGGGAGCTAAGTTTGCAAAAAGAAGAATCGCTAACGCGGTTCTTTTTTTTGCCATATCGCAAGCAGGGCTTTTACGGTTCCCTCAAAAGTCCGGGGGAGCTTCATGTTTCACAATCTTCCTTAATTAACTGTTGTCCATTAAAAAATTAACAGATATTCGTTCAGTTGATATCATTACTATATTGAATGCGATAGCATGTAAGTCCGGAATGAATTCGTCGGAAGTTGCAGCTGAAGTATATGATTTAACTTTCGAGTAGTGACCTGCAGGAATAGTATAGATGCAGGGAGACTCACGTGAAATTGATAAAATATTATATTAAAGGTCGTAAATATGGTAATATCTTAAATGCAGGCTATCTTTATATCACGCAAAAGTGTAGATTGGCACATTAAATCTGAACTTATCCTTTTGGAGATTATATGTTTATTTTATATATATTTTTGTCTATAGTAATCTGGTTGGAAGTGCTAATCTGTTTTACCGTCTATATTGTTATACAGGCTATTCTTTTTATTACTACCGCAGCTTTTGACAAACATAGAAAAATCATGCATTACAATACCTCAATTCTATGTACCGTTGTTTTGGCTTTATGTCCATTAATCAGGGTTAAATACACGGGGCGTGAAAATATTGATCGTTCAAAACCCAGCGTTATCGTTATGAATCATCAGTCTATTATTGATATTCTTCTTGTTTTTACACTTTACAAACCGGCAAAAATGATTGCCAAGAAGGTCCTTTCCCTGGTGCCGTTCGTCGGCTGGAACCTGTTCATGAGCGGTCATATCTTCATTGACCGGGCAAGCAGGAAGAGCCAGATTGAAGCTATCAGACGAATGGATGATATCCTTATCGATGGAGATTCACTGATGATCTTTCCGGAAGGAACAAGAACCAAAGATGGTGAAATAGCCGAGTATAAAAAAGGTGCTTTCCGATCTGCCTGTAATTCCGGAACCTCGGTACTTCCTGTTGTTATAGACGGTGCATTTCAGGCTTTACCGAGGAAGGGCGTAATCCTGAATGGTTTTCACAAAATAAAGATATCTATACTTCCGCCTATAACAGTTGAAAAAGGAAGTCCTACAGCCGGCCTGGCACTGAAGTGTCATGACATAATGAGTGCTGAGCTTGAACGGATGAGGCTTGCATTTTAAGTTATATAGTCCTTTCAACTGTCAGCAGGAAGTCTACTTTCGCTGTTGCCCCCATTAGTTGGAAGGTGGGCCGGACATTGGGGATTATTGAAATAACTTCACCATCCAGCTTATTAAAAAACGATTATAGTTTTTCCTGCATATCTCTGCTTTAAACCTCGCATAGTTACATGATATTCCCAGTTATAAAATTCTGTCAAACAGTATGCTGCGCCGAAAATTGGCCGTAGTATTTAACAGCTATAAAAAACATGTTAAAGTGCCTCAATGAATAAACTATCAGAAATCTACACAAGCGATAAAATAAAAAACTTCTTGTTTTCGATGATGTTATTCGGAGTCGTCTCCGGTTTATATAACGGAGTATTCAATAACTATCTCCATGACATCCTTTCTATAAACAGGCTGGAACGCGGCTGGCTTGAAATGCCCCGCGAATTACCGGGTCTGCTTCTATTCGTCCTTATAGCTCTCTTGAACCGATTCACAGAAATCAGGCTCATTAGGCTTGCATTTGTTATAGCTGCAGTAGGAATAGGCGGCCTGTTTTTGTTCGGCGAATCCAGATTGGCTGCTATCATATTCATAGTCGCCTACAGCACCGGCGAACATCTGATGATGCCTATCAGACAGTCTGTCGGACTGCACATGGCAAGACCTGAAAAATCAGGACTCGCTATGGGTGTGCTGCGCAGTTTTGGAAATGCCGGACAGGCTGTCGGTTATTATCTCGCGCCGCTTATTCTGCTTATATTCGGCATCATATCAAAAAAAGAATCTACCGGTTTTGTTAGATACAGAATAATTTTCATCATAGCTTTTATCGTTCTTATCATCGGCCTGGTGATTACCTCTAGAATGCAGAAAACAGGAGAGAGGGTAAAAAGAAAAAAAATCTACATACACAGGAAATATACTAGATATTATCTGCTTGAAGTCTTTTTCGGCGCCAGGAAGCAGGTTTTCTTTACTTTTGCTCCTTATGTACTGATTACCGTCTATAATGCCGGACCGGAATTAATATCAGTACTCTACGGAATCTGGTCGATTGTAAATATCTTTATCGGCCCTTTGATTGGCCGCTTAATCGATAAGGCCGGCTACAAAAAGGTTCTGATCTTTGATTCAATCGTGCTGATATTAATTTGCCTGCTCTACGGTTTTGCTCAACGCATTTTCCCGGCAAATATCGCATTTCTTGTTATATGCATTGTATTCGTGCTCGATGCCATCATGTTCGCTTTCGGCATGGCCCGTGATATGTATGTACGAAGCTTATCGAAAACAAAGGATGAGGTCACATCAACCCTTGCTACCGGATTATCGGTTAATCATCTGGTAAGCATAGGTATTGCAATTTTCGGCGGATTTTTATGGCAAAGGCTCGGCATTGAGTTCCTGTTTGGATTTGCAGCTGTTCTTGGTGTTGGTTCACTGGTATTTTCATGCTTTCTGCATAAGCCGCCGAAGGAAATTACTCTGCTCAAGTAGCTCCATCAATAATAATATTGAAATCAGCTGCATCAGATCCGCAGCCTGTGCATCTGCCTCCTGCTATTCCTGATACAATGGTGCTGTAGCCGCTTCGCTTAATGAGAAGGCTGCCGCAGGATGGGCAGTACGTATCTGAGCGGCCGCCGATGTTGCCGGCGAATACGAAGTTAAGTTTCTCCCCGGCTGTATCGACCAGTTTGAGAATTTCCTCATGGCCGGTTGGCCTGATGCTGTATTTATATGCCGGATAGTAAGCCGACAAATGCCAGGGAATGTTTTTGTCTATGCCGGCGATGAAGTCGGCGGCCTTGTTTATTTCGGCAGTGCTGTCGTTTTTACCCGGTATAATAAGGGTGGTGAGTTCAGTATGCACCGAGTCTGCGGCAAGACGGATAAAATCCAGTACGGGCCTAAGAGAGCCTCCGAGCTCATCATGATAGAATGATTCATTAAAACTCTTTAAATCAATATTAACGGCGTCCATCCAGGCTAGAAGTTCTTTTGCGGGTTCATCATTGATGTATCCGTTAGTGACAAGAACATTTTTAAGTCCGCGCGCATGAGCTTCTTTTGCACATTCAAGAACCCATTCGTAATGAACAATTGGTTCACTATAGGTGTAGGCAATTCCGAATGAACCGCTTTTTAGTGCTGCTTCCGCAACCGATTCAGGCCTTGTTTTTCTGCCTTCAGGCTTACGAGGGAACTCCTTCGATATGCGGTAATTCTGACAAAATGGGCAGGAGAGACTGCATCCGAAGAAACCGACTGAATAAATGCCGGCTCCGGGATGAAAATGGTACAGCGGTTTCTTTTCTATCGGATCAACAGAAGTCGCTGATAGAATACCATGATAGGGCAGGTGCAGTTTATTGTCTAATGCGCCGCGCACTCCGCAGATTCCGAAGTGATTATCTGAAATATGACATTGATTTGGACAGACCTTACATGTAACGGCCATCAGACCTTTACTGCAGCATGATTTTTATAGGTAAGGGTATCGAGGAAATCTATAAAACAGTCACGATCAGATTCATCAAAATCGATGAAACGAAAACTGATGCTCTTATTGTTTCTGACAACCCTCACTCCAACCGAGCAGATATAGTCGCCGAAACGGATAGAACAGGCCGGGATATTTGTTCCTTCCCTTATGCTTGAGGTATGACGCGGATGATCGGGAGTTATTCTGATGCCGTCAAACGAAACATCGGAAACACTGCCGGTAATAAGCGTAAAATTGTCAGGGTGATTAAAAAGGAACTCGACATTCTGGTACATCCCGGTTTTAAAACGTCTAGGCCCTCGCGAATCGTCATGTACAAGATATCGTGAGAAGATATTCTCAAGCTGGACGATTTCATCATCACTGTCGAAACTTTCAGAGATAACACCGCTGACTGAGAGACTTCCGGCCTTGAGTGCCTCTTCATTAGTGAAGGAGCCACCCTTAAGAATAACGAAAACGGAGTCTTCTCTGGTAAAAAGCTGCCTCAGGACCTGAAGAAAGGGTTTCCAGTGCCGCGGAAAATCTTCAGTATTAAAAATTACAGCATTTGGAGAAATTTCAGAAAGATTGTCCATAGCTTTGAGGGGGTTGTCATAGGTTATGACATCATAGCCCAGGTGCTCAAAATGGCTGAATATCTTTTCACGAGTTTCTTCTTTTGATGTAACTAAAAGTAATTTCATTCAGTCCCCAGATTCCTCACACTATAATCATAAATATACCAGATATCGTTGTCCCGGTGAAGGAAATAAATATATTCTTTTATTTCAACGAAACCTTTGTACTGGAATCGTTCGACAACCTT
Source organism: Spirochaeta sp. (assembly GCA_003454605.1). GTDB lineage: Bacteria > Spirochaetota > Spirochaetia > UBA9216 > UBA9216 > Thalassospirochaeta. Next base: position 7,878 of record DMKD01000276.1, read on the forward strand.
CACTTCAGCTTCATAATCAGTGTATGTAGTTCTGAGAATATCAAACTCAAGGGGAATCATTGCTATATCGGTGTCAACTGTCTCATTAAGCAGAAGATTGCGGTACTTTTCTAGTTCAAGTATACGATCCTGCTGTGAAAGTCTGCGGTATCTTTCCGCGTTTGCCTGGCTTCGCAGATATAAACCTTCGAGGTCAAGGTAGAGCAGGAATTTGTTCCACTGACTTTTTTGACGGGATGAGAGCATATAGTCTATTACTTCATCCGGAGGAACCGGATTAGCCTTAATAATTTCACCGGTTTCGTAATCAATCAGATCCTGAATCTCGGCTGTAGATGATGCGGGTCTGAGATTGAGGGTGAGATTATTGGAAACCAGGAATGCTGAGGCTTCATTTGTGTAGAGCTCCGGATAAAACCTTGTATTGAGTACAAAAACACCAGCCTCTTCAATCTCAACAAAATCAGAAAGCTCCATAATAATTGAATAGGTTTCACCCGGTGCGAGGCTCAATTCTCTGAAAAACACCTGTTGATTTGTACTTCTATCCATGATAAATTCTGACGAATGGTTTAATTGTTTATTAGTGAGTGTTTTAACGTCGAATTCAAAGTTAAAGCATCTGAGATCAGAAGACTTAAACCTGAAAGTGTCCGGACTGTTGTTAATAATTTCAAGCTTTACATTGACTGAGCTGTCAGTGTAATAGATTTTTTTATCGAAGTACCTTATTCGGACCTCTACCTGTTCTGAAAATACAGGAAAAATAACGGAGAAAATAAAAACTAATGTTAAAAGACAGTATTTCTTCAAATCAAAACTCCAAAAATATCTTATTATCATTTTCGGAATAAACTCATGATAAATTTATTTTTTAATAGAATAAAAGAAAAACTTAAGGATTACAAACCTTTTATTTACTTAAATGAGCGAATTCAGGCCGCAGATTTCCCGATTGAGCTTGAAGGAGTCGACGGATTGTTCAAGGCTGCACTGACAGCGGTCTTATTTGAGGAATCAGGGAAGACGATAACCATTATCACAGCTGATGAAAAGGAATGTGAGGCTGTTAAACGTGATTTAGAAGTCCTTGGTCAGGATGTGCTGCTTTTCAGCAGTTTTAACAAGAGGCCGTACAGTCGGGGCAAGATACAAAGTTCCATTCTCGGGGACAGAATGCAGATTATGTCTGATATGCTCTCGGAGGGCAGCAGGATAGTTGTTACAACGCTAAGGGCATTTTTGAGTCCCCTGCCGCCGCCCGACTACATTAAAAAGCAGATATTCAGGATAGGTGTATCGGACGACTTAGATACAGTAAAGCTTGAGAGCATGCTTATTCAGTATGGATACATGCGTGTCCCCAGGGTCAGTATACATGGAGAGTTTGCCCTGCGCGGAGAGGTCCTCGATATCTTTATCTCAGGGCAGGAAAATCCCGTAAGAATTGTTTTCGAATTCGACGAGGTTGAAGAGCTGAAAACATTTGATCCGCTAACACAGAAATCAATCGAGAAGATTAAATACACCGAAATTCTGCCTGTTAAGGAATTTATCTGGACGGATGAACGGATTTTAGGGCTCAAGACAAGGTTGTCGGGGCGGGAGTTTGGAAATGTTGAAGAGATAGAACCCCTGATTGAAGAGCTTACCGAAAATCGCGAAATTGATTATGAAGAGATTCTCTTTCCATTGAGTTTTGATTATCAGGCCAAGCTTTCTGATTACAATGGAAATGAGGGAATTACCATATTCGCCGGATTCGAGAATCTTTCGAGGCTCTATGGGCAGGTTCGAAAAGAATATAACAAGCTTTATGCCGAGACCAGAATAACCGTTGATAATCCTGAGGGCCGGTTTTACCCCCATCCGACGGAAATCCTGTTTGATTTTGATCAGGTTGTAGAAGAGACCCCCGACAGGCTGATGTTGGCAAAC
>DMKD01000018.1 GCA_003454605.1 Spirochaeta sp.
ATTCACCGGCTGTTTCATTGAAAAGCGGGATGGGATTATTGCCTACAATAAAAAATGCAGTAATAAGTCCACATCAGACTGGCTGTCAGACAGGACGAAGGAGTTTTTGGAATTATGATTAAACATACTGACTTAGTTCACACTTATTCAATCATAGCGATAGATAGAGAGGCAGGGCTGATGGGCGGAGCCGTGCAGTCGCATTATTTTTCAGTCGGCGGCACGGTCATCTGGGCCGAGGCCGGAACAGGCGTTATTGCAACCCAGGCTATGATAAATATGGACTATGGTCCGCAGGGGCTTGAGCTGCTGCGGGGAGATCTGTCGGCCGGGGATGTTCTGTCACAGCTGACGGCGGCTGATAAAGCAGCCGATATCAGACAGGCTGCCGTTCTCGACTGTGAAGGCCGTACTGAGACCCATACCGGTGCTAAAACCATTGCTGAAGCAGGTCATATAACCGGAAGAGGATACTCAGTACAGGCGAACATGATGCTGAAAGATACAGTCCCCGCTGCAATGGCAGAAGCTTTTGAAACTGCCGCCGGGCGTCTTCAGGACCGCCTGATGGCTGCTCTGAAAGCTGCTGAGGCTGAAGGCGGTGATATCCGGGGAATGCAGTCAGCGGCAATGCTGATTGTATCTATTGAGGATAAAGGCTCTGTACGTGACAACCGGATACTCGACCTGAGGGTTGAGGATAATCCTGCCCCGCTGGACGAACTTGAGCGGCTGCTGAGGGTGAACGATGCCTATTATTATGCTGATCAAGGTGATCTGGCTGTTGAAAAGGGAGATGCAGATGCCGCAATGGAGGCCTACCGCAGAGCTGAAGAGCTTCAGCCTGACAACATTGAGCTTTTATTCTGGAAGGCTGTATCGCTTTTGAACAGCGGACAGATTGATACAGCCCGCGTAATTTTTGCAGAAGTATTTAAGGCCGATGAGAACTGGCGTGAACTTCTGAAGCGCCTTCCGTCCGCCGGAGTGGTTACGGTGGAAGAGGATATTCTGCAGTTTATTTAGATCTGCGATATCCGCTGTTTTGCGCGCGGCCGCTGCGGTGGTCATGATTGTTGCCGCTCTGCCTATTGCCGTCGCCCGATCTGCTGTCGCGATTTCCGTCGCTTCGGTTGTTTTGGCGATAATTTCCGCCGGGTCTGCCGCCTGATCGGCTTCTGCCCTGGGGGCGTCCGCCGCCTGCGCGTCCGCGACCGAAGTTCTTCGGTGCGAGCATGGTAGAGTTCTGCGCACGGTCAGAGTGAAGCGCATGGTTGATATCAACCGGCACCGGAACATCAAGCAGTCTGTCAATCGCTTTCAGATAGGCGCGGTCTTCAGCGCAGCAGAATGAAATAGAGGTGCCGTCGGCACCGGCTCGTGCGGTTCTACCTATGCGGTGAACGTATGTTTCTGCCTCCATCGGCATATCATAATTGATTACATGTGAAATATTATCAACGTCTATACCGCGGGAGGCAACGTCGGTGGCAACCAGAATCCTTATGCGGCCCTGCTTAAAGCCGTTAAGAGCCTTCACCCGGGCCGTCTGGCTTTTGTTTCCGTGTATGGCGGCGCTTACGATTCCCGCTGCCGCCAGCCTGTCGACAACGCGGTTGGCAACATGTTTCATCTGGGTGAATATGATTACTTTGCTCAACTCACTGTCTTCAAGGATATTCTTAAGCAGGGTATCCTTGTCATTATCGTCGACAAACATCACCCGCTGATCAATGCGTTCAACGGTGGGCTGCTCGGGTGCGATCTCTATCATAACGGGATTCTTTACAAGCGAGTTCGCCAGAGTCATTATCTTAGGCGGCAGGGTGGCTGAAAAGAAAAGGGTTTGACGTTCTGCAGGTATTTTAGCAATGACCTTCTTGATGTCGTGAATGAACCCCATATCGAGCATACGGTCTACCTCATCAAGAATGAAAACTTCTATCTTTGAGAGATTGATGTATCCCTGATTCATTAAATCCAGCAGCCTGCCGGGTGTTGCAACAAGAATGTCTACACCGCGGTTAAGCGCTTTTATTTGCGGATTCTGATTTACACCGCCGAATATGACGGAGTGGCTCACCCGAAGAAAGCGGCTGTATGCCTTAATATTGTCTCCAATTTGAGCGGCAAGTTCGCGTGTCGGAGCCAGTATCAGCGCCTTAGGGGTTCCTCGCTCAGGACGTTTGTTGTCATGAGAGAGCTTCTGAAGCAGGGGAAGAGCGAATGCTGCTGTCTTTCCTGTTCCTGTCTGAGCGCTTCCGAGCAGATCGCAGCCTTTAAGAAGGTGCGGTATAGCTTCTTCCTGAATAGGAGAAGGTTCGGTATAGCCTTTGGCTGCAACTGCCTGACGCAGTTCGGGTCGTAGTTTATTGAATACACCTTTCAGGTGATCCGTCTCAATATGAGTGTGATGTTTATTCATTTATTTCCAGGTCCGGGTCATTACAAATCTCTACCCGCCGGACACATGGAAAAGAAGGGACCGCAAAATGGCGGCAAATTGAACGAGTCTGAGCATCCGTTGCTCAGTTCGGGCACATCCTACATGATTAGACAATTGTTTGCAATGGGGTCTCAGTGCAGCAGCTTTTTAATCTTCCTGATTGTCAACGGGGCCGAGCCTTCATAATGATTGTTTACATTGAGTGTCACCCGTTTGCCACAGCGATACGAATGTCAGCCGGAACCGCCCCGATGAAGCCTTCCAGTCTGCGCATGAACAGTTCCTGAGAGGCCCTCTTCTTCTTATTCAGATATTCAAACTCAAGCATTACTGCATCAAGTCTCGAAAGCATGGGTTCGATTGC
>DMKD01000105.1 GCA_003454605.1 Spirochaeta sp.
CATAGATTTGTGAGGGGCGCAGATCTATCGACAGCAGCTTAAACGGAAGCGCTATGCTCAGCGGCATATTGTCGTAGCCGACAAGAGGAATGTCCTGCTGTACTTTGATTCCCGCTTCACTCAATGCGTATCCGGCGCCGGCTGCGGTTATGTCGTTAACAGCGGCAATGCCGTCGACCTTGCCGATGATCTCCACCGCGGCCCTGAAGCCGGCAGTGCGGCCGATACCGTCTCCGACGATTCTGACATCATGCTCGGGGTATACTGAGAGAAAGCCCTCAAGCCGGTCGAGGTGGGGCTGTACCATGTCGAGATGCGCTGTAATATAGGCCGGACTGGAGCATCCGGTGTCTTTTAGCAGCTGCGCCTGCAGCCTCCCGCCCTCGAAGTTGTCCGTACTGCTGCGGTTGAAACCTTCGAACGATTTTGTATGATGCCCGAGTACATAGGGAAGATTAGAGGCGGCAATCATCTCAGCCTCGGCAGTTTCATCCACATCGTAGCAGATCAATCCGTCTGTCTGACCCCTGAGTGCAGTGATATCTCTGCTGTCGGAAGCGGATGCAATATTCAGCTGAAACATGCTCTCATCTATGATGTTTTTAACTGCATGAAGCACATCAGTATAAAACCATTTGAAAATAGGCAGATCTCCCCAGTAGTAGGGCCGCTGCTCTTTTTTCAATTCAACCAGGGTTATAATTCCGGTGCCGTTGCGTCTGAGCGCGCTCGCTGATTTGTTCGGAATATAGCCGAGCTTTTCGGCGGCTTCAAATACGTCACGCTGTTTGGCCGCACTTACACTTGAGGGATTATTATAAACTCGTGATACTGTAGCGCTGCTGACACCTGCTGCGGCAGCAACTTCATCTCTTGACAGCGGTTTCATAGTATTGTATTGTACACGTGTACAATAATAAGTCAAGGAGGTTATTATGAATTTTAATGAAGACCCCCACCGCAGACTGAATATACTGACGGGAGAGTGGGTGAAGGTTTCACCGCATAGAACAAAGAGACCCTGGAACGGCCAGGTTGAAAAACTTCCGCTTGATAAGCTTCCGGATTATGACCCGGGCTGTTATCTCTGTCCCGGTAATACCCGTTCGGGCGGAGTTGAGAATCCTGCTTATAAGGAAACCTTTGTCTTTGACAATGATTTCATGGCTATCCTGCCGGATACCGAAGCTGATGAATTTAAAAACGGACTGCTTCAGGCAAAGACTGAACAGGGGTTATGCCGGGTAATATGCTTTTCTCCAAGGCACGATCTTACCCTTGCTCTTATGGAAAATGATGAGGTTAAAAAAGTTGTACAGCTGTGGATAGATCAGTATGAAGAGCTTGGAGCGATTGATTACATAAATCATGTGCAGATATTTGAAAACAGAGGGGCTGTAATGGGATGTTCAAATCCTCATCCGCATGGTCAGATATGGGCCGAACGTGAAATTCCGACCCTTCCCGCTGCAGAGCTTGTCAGGCAGAAAGCACATTATGAAGCTAAGGGGACATGCCTGCTTTGCGATTATCTGAAACAGGAACTGGGGGACGGCAGCAGAATAATCTATGAGAATGAAGGTTTTGCGGTTCTTGTTCCTTTCTGGGCAGTCTGGCCCTATGAGGCGATGATCCTGCCGAAACGCCATATGAACAGCATTTCTGAAATGACTGATTCGGAAAAAGTCGATCTCGCCGATGCAGTAAGAAAACTAGGCATTAAATATGACAACCTTTTTCATACAAAGTTTCCATACTCGATGGGGATACATCAGAAACCTACCGACGGCAGCGAGTATCCCGAAGCACATTTTCATTTTCATTATTATCCTCCCCTTCTTCGTTCGGCTACCGTCAAGAAGTTCATGGTGGGCTATGAAATGCTCGCCATGCCGCAGCGTGATATCAGCGCCGAGAGCGCTGCTCAGGCACTTAGAGCCTTGCCTGAGGAGCATTTCAGCAATGCGGAACAGGACTAGGTAATGGAAAAAGTACGTAAGATGATTAGTAAGATTAAAAGCGGCGGAGCTGATGCCGCACTGCTTGAGATATATACCATGGAGCATCTTGAATCAAAAAAAGCACGGTACATAAATCTCCTTCAAAGGCATGCCGAACTTTTCGGTGATGAAGAAGTGATGATAATAAGCACTCCCGGACGTACAGAGCTTGGTGGTAACCACACCGACCACAATCTCGGCAATGTTCTTGCAGGCAGCGTTGATCTGGATTCAGTATGCGTCGTCTCCAAAAACGGTGGAACTGAAGTTGTGCTCGATTCTGAAGGATACGAACCGGTTAAACTGAACATTGAAGACTTATCGATGAGGGCCGTTGAAAAGGATACTACCACCGCCCTGCTGCGGGGTATTCTTTACAGGTTTAAAGCTCTTAATTACAAAATAGACGGGTTCAACTGCAATATGGATTCTGAAGTGCTTCCGGGATCCGGTTTGAGCTCATCCGCCTCAGTTGAGGTTATGATAGGAACCCTGCTGAACGAGCTTTTTAATGATGGCGCTGTCAGCTTTGTTGAGGTCGCGAAGATTGGTCAGTTTGCTGAAAATAACTTCTTCGGTAAAGCAAGCGGGCTGATGGATCAGGTCGCTTGTGCGGCGGGCGGCGTTGTGGGTATTGATTTTAAAGATCCTGAGCAGCCTGTTATCAAACCTATGAATTACAGCTTCGATGCCAGGGGATATGAATTGATGGTAACCGATGTCCGCTCAAGCCATGCGAACCTTTCTGAAGAATACAGTGCCATGCCTGCGGAGATGAAGAGTATCGCAGGACATTTCGGAAAATCAGTCTGCCGTGAAATCACAATCGCTCAGCTTACCTCTGAGATTCCTGCCCTTCGAAAAACCTACGGGGATCGTGCTGTACTGCGGGCTGTTCATTTTCTTAATGAAAACAAGCGGGCTGTAGCTGAATTTGAGGCCCTTGAAGCCGACAACTTCACCGATTATCTCGAATTGGTGAAAGATTCAGGTAATTCATCATTTAAATATCTTCAGAATATCTACCTGGGGACTAGACCGGAAGATCAGAGCCTGAGTATCGGCCTGGCGTTCACCGAACAGTTTCTAAATAGCGGAGACGCTTCAGACAACGGAGCCTGCAGGGTGCAGGGCGGAGGTTTTGCAGGAACTATTCAGGCCTATATTCCAAAAACCCGCATTAAAGATTATATTATATATATGGAGAGCATCTTCGGCGAGGGATGCTCTGCGGAATTAAGAATTCGAAACAAGCCGGCATGCAGAATACTGTAGTCGGGAACAGGGGTAATTATGAAAGTAATGGTATTGGGCGGAGCCGGATATATCGGCAGCCATGTTGTAAAGGAAATGATAAAAGCCGGCCATCAGGTAACGGTTTTTGATAATATGTCTTCCGGCCGTGAAGAAAACCTCTTTGACGAGTCAGCCTTCATTAAAGGAGATATTCTTGAACCAATAAATCTTGCAGAGGCATTTGCGTCTGATGATTTTGACGCAGTAGTGCATCTTGCCGCATTCAAGGCAGCGGGAGAATCGATGGTCAGGCCTGAGAAGTACTCGGTTAATAATATTACCGGAACCATCAACATTCTCAATGCAATGTGTGATGCTGATATTAAAAAGATTGTTTTCTCGTCATCAGCCGCCATCTTCGGCGAACCAGTCAGGCTGCCCATTGATGAGGATCATCCGAAGAATCCGGAGAACTATTACGGCTTTACAAAGCTTGAGATTGAACGATTTCTCGGCTGGTACGATAAACTAAAGGGGATAAAGTTTGCAGCACTGCGCTATTTTAATGCAGCTGGTTATGATGTTGACGGTGAGATATCAGGACTTGAGCAGAGCCCCGCAAACCTGCTGCCGGTTATCATGGAAGCCGCTGCGGGAATGAGAGATAAACTGCAGATCTTCGGAGATGATTATGAAACCAAAGACGGGACCGGAGTACGCGATTACGTTCATGTAAGTGATCTGGCCGCGGGTCATGTTATGGCTCTTAATTACATATCAGATAAGAATGAAAGTTTGACAGTCAATCTCGGTTCTGAAAACGGACTGTCGGTACTTGAGCTGCTCGAAGAAGCACGTAAGATTTCCGGTAAAGAGATTCCCGCCGAGATTGTCGGCCGACGTCCCGGGGATCCCGCTAAGCTTGTAGCCTCATCAGCCAAGGCTAAGGAAAAGCTCGGCTGGGTCGCAAAGTACAGTGACTGCGAGACCTTGATTAAAACATCCTGGGAAGTTTATAAGGGCAGGCTGGACAAACTTTTAAAATAGTTATTCTGAGTATTTTACTTACAGGGGAGGCTGAACCTCCCTTTTTTATGCTAAATGTTTAAAACCACACAATAATAACAAAAAGTGTTAAAATGTTTGACAAATAACATTAATAGGGTTGTAGAGTATTGCTGCATTTCCATTAGTATGATCACGTAAAAATCACATTACTTCGCACGGGCTAGTTTTCTAATTTAAAAAAATTAGAAAACTACCTATATTTTTATTAAAATACCCAATCAATTCAATTATACATTTTTATTTGAAACATTATTTATTCAACTTTAATCTCTTATATTATTTAACTTGACAGCTCTTGAAACTCAATATACCATATTTGTTGTAAAAACAACAAATATTGGTTAAAATATAACTATCTAAGGAGAAGTTTATGAAGGTTTTATTTGCAGGAGAA
>DMKD01000320.1 GCA_003454605.1 Spirochaeta sp.
TGTCACCTATGCCTGTGCTCTGACCGATGACGGGAACAGGTTTGCGGCTGTTACCGGGCTATATCCTCAGCAGCTGGTGTGCTTTGAGTTGAGAAACGATGAATATATAGCTGTTTTCCGAATGAATATGACCGACATTTATCGTCGGAACATTCTGCTTGACTACAGTGATGATGGGAAGCTTCTCTATATTGAAAACCCTGATGGAATCGATATTTACAGTACAGCGACCTTTCTTAAGAAAAAAATAGAAGCAGTCGGAAATATCGAAGCCGTGCGATTTCCCGGAGAGAAAGAAATGTCATATATCCTGAGCTCTCAGGATGAGCAGAATCTTCTCAGGGTGTACCGCTCCGATTTGGGTGGAATTGCTGACTTGTATTTTCCCGCCGGTGACATCTATTTTTATCCGGCTGCGGGATGTTTTTATGTTGGAGTTGAAGGAAGAATATTGAGATACGACATTATAGAGGGATAGCAGGTTGAGAAGAATTTTACCTTTTCTGATTATAATTTTTACAGCTTTTTCTACTCAGTTTGCAGGCGCTTTTAACTGGCCGGTGATTGAACCAGTCATAACCTCAACTTTCGGCGGTGATAAATGGGATTCATACGGAAGCGGTATTGAAATCTACGGCGACGGTCTTGAGGTTCGCCCCTCTGAAGACGGAGAGCTGGTCTTTTTTGAAAATATGGAGCGTCCCGGAACATTACCGAGCGGAATTGGAAATTTTGTGGTTATTGAACATGACAGAAAGTTAAGGACTCTTTATGCGAGCATCGATCCTGTCGCGAATGTAGAAGAATTAAACAGTTTTACGACAGCCGAAATCATCGGAGTATCCGGTGGAAGCGGAAAATCGTCAAAACCCCATCTGCACTTTGCCGTGATAGACAGTGAGTTTGAGCAGTATGTTAATCCTCTGTTGCTTTTGAATTCAATCGCAGATAATAAGTCTCCGGTGATTAGGGCCATAGGATTAGGAAGCGAATCCGGTTTCATGACGATTGAAAAGAAAACTGTAGTTAAGGCAGGTAAAGCAGAGATTATAGCGGAAATTTTTGATCCCTGCATGACGGAGGACTTCTATTACACAATGGCACCGTATAAAATTCAGCTTTTTCACAATGGTGAAGAAATTTTTTATCTGAATTTTGAATCTCTCCGATATGAATCCGGTCATGCAGTAATTCAATCGAATAAGGATTTGAAGTATACAGATTTTTACAAGGATGGAGGTTTTGTTTCACTCGGTGAAATAACTCTTGTACCCGGAGATTCAAGGTTTGAGATTCTTGTGAGTGACTACTCGAAAAATGAGACGGGACGAACCTTTCAGCTTACTGTAATTGAGTAGCGGTATGAAAACATTCTCGAAAAAACCGGCAGAACAGAACTATCACAGAATTGACTGTCCGCTATGCGGTGAAGATTCATTTTCTTCTGTGTGGAGGAAGGTTGAGATACCTTTCGTGAGATGTGTAAACTGCGGTCTTGTATTTCAGAATCCACAACCGGCGGCAGAAGAACTTGCCCGGCGTTACGACGGTGAATATTTCGAGTATGAGATAGAAAATGAAGACTCCTTTTATGACCTGATGAAGCTCGGGCTGAATGATGTCGGATTTTTTGATATTGAAAGATCTATTCTTGATTCGTCATTGAAAGAGGGCAGGCAGCCCTCATTCCTTGATGTAGGATGTGCTACCGGTAAATTGATTTTCTCAATGCAGGAGCGCGGATGGAAGGTCCGGGGAGTAGAAGTTTGTGATTCTTCGGCCAGATACGGAATCGAGAAGCGCGGACTTGATATACATATCGGTCCTCTTGAAACCGCTGAAATTCAGGGTTCTTCACAGGATGCTGTCCACTGTTCGCATCTTATAGAACACCTGACCGATCCCGATGCCTTTGTGGCCGAGGTTGTAAGGATTCTCAGGCCGGGGGGGATTTTTATTGTCGTAACACCGGATATAAGCGGCTTCCAGTCCCGTCTTTTCGGTGCGGATTGGCGTTCGGCGATTGCAGATCACATGTTTCTGTTTTCCAGGAAGTCATTATCGGCTTTAATGCAGAAACATTGCCTGAATATTCAAAAAATTTCCAGCTGGGGCGGCCTTGCAGCAGGAACAGCGCCGAAATGGCTTAAAAAAACGGCAGACAGGCTCGTAAAACCGCTTGGTGCTGGTGATGTAGTATGTATTATGGGAATGAAAACGTCCTGAACTATTGACACAATATATTCATTTATCTAGGATTAGAACTATATCGGAGGTACTATGACGGAAGAACGCCTGCAGCTGTTGCCGGAAGATTTTCTTAGAGAAATTGCCGTTAAGGAAGGCATCAGTTTTAACGAAACAATAGATAAACAGGATCTGATAGATCTTATTATTGAGGCTATTGAAGACGATCGGGCTGAAAAAGTGATGATTAATAACCCCGCGATGCAGATTAAGGAACGGAAGTTTGACATCACCCTGAATGAACAATTTGACTTCGAAGAAGATCAATATCCGTTACCGGAACATTATAACGAGACAAAGATAGTGATGCTCCTCCGTGACCCGGCATGGGCATACACCTACTGGGATATAAAGGATTCCGAAATATCGGCTCTTAAATTCGGAGCCCTCAGCGGCGAATTGTTTTTAAGGGTCTATGAGATGATATCTAAGGAAATGACCAAATCAAATATACAGGATTATACAGATATACCGGTACAGATAGAAGATAACAGCTGGTATATTAATCTTCCGGAAACCGGGATATTCTACTGTACTGAGCTTATTTTGAAGAGTGAAACCTCTGAAAAGGTCCTATGCAGATCCAACACGATTAAAAGTCCTAAATGGGAAGTCGGTGATATGGATGATTTTCAGGAACATAAGGGGACCGGGAATGATCTTCTCCTCGTTGCTGCTGTATATGACCTCAGTGCTTCTGAAGTCTCAGGGAAGATCCCCCAACGGATTATCTCAATGATCGACAGTGAATTTTTGGAGTAAAAATAATGAGCATTAATAAAGGATTTCTTGGATTCGTACTTCATTCTCATCTACCCTATGTGCATCATCCTGAAAAGGAAAAATGCCTCGAAGAAAACTGGTTTTTTGATGCACTTGCAGAAACCTATATCCCGCTTGTTGGTCTGTTAACAAAATTATTCGAAGAGAATGTCCCCTATCGTCTTACAGTTTCTCTTTCTCCTACAATGACTACGATGCTGATGGATGATCTTCTTCAGGAACGTTTCGTTCTCTATCTTGAAGATAAGGTTGCACTTGGTGAGAAAGAGATTAACCGAAATAGGAAAAATCCTGATCATCTTAAACTTTCAAAGCTTTATAAAGAGCATTATGAAAAATGTCTTGATGATTACGAGCACGCTTATAAACGCAATCTTATTAAGGTATTCAAGACGCTTGAGAAAGCCGGTTGTATAGAGATTATTACAACAGCAGCTACACATGCATTCATGCCTCTGTATCAGGAGCTGCCGCATGTGGTCGAGGCTCAGATTCATACTGCAGTTATTTCATACGGAAGAGTTTTCGGCCAGGCTCCGCGGGGAATGTGGATACCGGAACTCGGATATTTTCCGGGACTTGGAAAATTCATGAAACAGCATGGAATTGACTACAGCTTTATTGCAGCTCACGGTCAGCTGTTCGCATGCAAAAAATCAAAGTATGGTGTTTATGCACCGGTCGAAACAAGCAGCGGAATGCTTGCCTTCTCGCGTGATATCCCGTCATCTCGTGCGGTCTGGTCGCGCAAGGACGGTTACCCCGGTGATCAGGTATACCGCGATTCAGCCCAGGATATCGGATATGAGCAGCCGTTCGAGTATATCGGACCTCACATCTATGACGAAAAAATCAGAATCAACACGGGATATAAATATTACAGGATTGATACTGGTGAGAAGGGGCATCTTTATCGTCCTGAAAAAGCCCGTGAAAAAGCTATAGCTCATGCTGAAAATTTTATCTATCAACGCACCAAACAGGTTAAAAAACTTTCTTCTATCATGGATAGACCCCCGATGATAATCTGCCCCTATGATTCAGAAATATTTGGCAAATGGTGGTATGAAGGGATAATCTGGTTAGAGCATGTCATCAGAAAGGCGGCTGTTGCCGATGAACTTCAAATGATCAGCCCGGCGCAGTATATTGATGAATTCAAAGAAAATGAAAAAGTAGAGCCGATTTTTTCAAGTTGGGGAAACAAGGGCTATGCATCGGTTTGGCTCAGCGGCGCGAACGACTGGATCTACAGACATATTCACAAGGCATCAGAACGCATGGAGGAGCTCGTGAATAGATTCCCCGATGAATCAGGATTGAAAAAAAGGGTGCTTGATCAAGCTGCCCGCGAGGTTCTTCTCGCTCAGGCTTCGGACTGGCCCTTCATTATGAAAACCTGCCTTAACGCGGACTATGCCAAGATGCGGGTGAAAAGACATCTGCATAACTTTAACAAGATCTATGATAATCTCTGTAGAAATACTGTGAATACAGAATGGCTGACCAGGATTGAAAAAGAGAATAAAATCTTTCCGGATCTTGATTATAGAATTTTCGGAAATAACAAGGTCAGCGAATTGAAATAGACTCTGTCTCGGACAGGCTGAGCTGTTCGAGATAATATCTTATCACCGGACCGTTATTGGTATCAGAGGTTGATTTTCGTTGAACCCGGTAGACTATCATCTGCGGGGTCGGCAGCGGCTGCCTCATCGGGTTGCCGTTGATGTCTACAAGTTGATTGATTCTTAAATCATGCTCAATCTCAATGACGTCACCCTCAGGATAAACAATCACTCTCGTTTCCCATGTCATTGCTCGGAATCCTCTAATAGTTTGAAATCCATAACCTTAGAACGAAGACTATCCTTGGGATTCTCGAATGCGTCATCCTTGAATTCTTCTATTAAAGATACCGTTTGAAAGGGGATCATGAGGTGTTCGGCGTTTCCGAACATTCGTCTCAACTCATCCTCTGAAGGGTCTATTATCAGCTTTGATTCTTTACTGAGAATTAGGTCTTTGATTGAAACAAAGTAGGGATGAGTCAGGTCCAGGCTTGAAGCCTTGAGCTGAAGTTCTTTTTCTTTCCATTTGAAATGGACTCGGTATATCGGCATACAGTATATGTACTGTTTTGGTTTAAAAAAAGCTACTAAACAAACGTTAAGTCATATTGTCGGAATATTTTCGCATTTTCTTTAATTCATTTAAATAAAGGTTTAAAAAAGGAATTTGATGGTTTAGAATATTTAGCAGGTGGTAAAAAGTGGGAAAAATTAGGAGTAAGTGGAATTAGGTGATGATTACCGGAGAGTATCGAAATAATTTAGATGAAAAAGGCAGAATGCTTGTGCCCTCCCGTGTCAGAAATTTAATTCCGGGGAACGCTCTGGTTCTTACCCGCGGCATAGATACGTGTCTATGGGTTTATACTCCGGAAGAGTGGACAAGGATTGCGTCACAGATTCTTGATTCCTCTTCGGTATTCAAATCAAAAACAAGACTTCTGCAGCGGAGGATAATAGCCCCCGCTCAGGAGTGTGATATCGATAAGTCCGGCAGAATTAATATTCCGCCGACTCTTAGAGAATCTGCCGGTCTTAAGAAGGAAGTGGTTCTTCTTGCTATGGAGAAATACATGGAAATCTGGGACGAAACAGAGTACGACAATTACCTTAATGAGAGTGAGGAGGATTTTCTCGCTGCAGCTGAAGATCTTGGTGATTTTCTTAATATTTAACTACAGCAGGAAGAAGGGCGTTCATGGATATAGTACATTATTCAGTTTTGAAAGAGGAAGTATACAGTTATCTTAAACCTGAAGCTGATGATCGGCTGATGGTTGACTGTACTCTGGGTGAGGGAGGGCACTCAGAGCTTTTTCTTTCAAGATGTCCATGGTTGAACTTGATAGGATTAGATGCCGACAAAAAAATTATGTCGGTCGCTGAAAAACGGCTTGAGCCGTTTAAAGATAGAGTCCGTCTGTACAACCAATGGTTTAATACTTTTTTCAGACAATATCCACTGGGAGATGAACGCCCCGACCTCATTCTTTTTGATTTGGGTATTTCAATATTTCATTATGAAAAATCAGGCCGCGGTTTTTCCTTTCTGCGCGATGAGCCTCTCGACATGAGGCTTTCATCCGAGTTGGAATTATCAGCGGCGGATATCGTGAATGAATATCCCGAATCCGAGATAGCCGATCTGATTTATCAGTTCGGTGAAGAACGTTATTCAAGACGATTTGCAAAAGCGATAATCAATGAACGCAAAGAGTCGCGGATTGAAACTACATCCCGACTTGCTGAGATTATTCGCAAGGCATCACCGCCTGATTATCGGCACGGCAGAATCCATCCTGCAACAAGATCGTTCCAGGCTCTTAGGATTGCTGTGAACGGCGAGCTTGCAAGACTCGATTCGGTTCTTGCTAACGCTTTGCGGAAACTCAAACCCGGTGGACGCATGGGGGTGATTACCTTTCATTCGCTTGAAGACAGAATGGTTAAGCACTTTTTCAGAAGTATGAATAAGGCCTGTATCTGTCCTCCTGAACAGCCGATATGTAATTGTAACGGTAGAAAAATTGTTGACATCCTGACCAAAAAGCCGGTGATTCCGACTGCTCAGGAGATAGCGGAGAATGCGCCTTCAAGAAGTTCGAAGCTGCGCGTCGTGAAAAAGATTTCAGATGAGGAATTTTAGGTGTTGAAAAGATTATTTACAGCTGCATTAGTACTTTTAATTCCGGCACTTCTGTTTGTTTCGGTCTGGCAGTCGTATAGATACGATGAACTCAGCCGCGAGGTTACAGAACTTGAACAGAAACAGAAGGAAATTTTTGAAAAAAATAAAAAAATTGTTATGGGGATTGAATTTCTGAAATCTCCATTCCGTATAAATAAGATTGCAGACGAAGATCTCGAGCTTCAGAAAGTTGATCCCGAAAAAATTCTGAGGATAGATTTAGGCGGCAAGGACAGGCAGGATGGTTAAAGCCGGATACCTGTTTACGGCTGAAGATGCAGCGGCCTGGAGCGGGGGAGAACTTCGCGGAAATGCTGCAGCGGCAGTGTCCGGCGCTGAGGTCGATTCCCGGCGATGTGATAAAGGGGTTCTGTTTTTTGCTCTCGATGGTGAGAGAGTGAATGGTCATGACTATATCGGCAAGGCGTTTGAAAACGGCGCATGCGGTACGGTTATAGCTGAGAGCTGGGCTGTGACTGAGGCCGGAAGTGAACTAGCAGCTTCTCTCTCCGAAGAAGGTTTCATTCTTGTTGTTGCAGATCCCCTTCAGGCGCTTCAGCAGATTGCTGCCGAATATATGAAAAAAATTACCCGCCCTGTGCGTATAGCTGTGACAGGCAGTAACGGGAAGACTACGACTAAAGAGCTTATTGCTTCGGTTCTTTCCGAGAAATTTTCAGTAGTAAAGACAGCAGGCAATTATAATTCTGAGATTGGACTGCCTTTGACCGTGTTCAATATCAACAATGAACATGATTATGCAGTTATTGAAATGGGCATTAACCGATTGGGCGAAATGGATGTACTCACCGAAATACTCCGTCCCGATCTGGTTGTCATTACCAATATCGGGACCGCCCATATCGGCATTTTTAAGAGTATAGAGACTATAGCCTTTGAAAAAAGGAGATCTTTATCTCTGTTCGACGGTAAAGGCACTCTTTTCGTTTCTGAAGATGAACCATATGCCGATTTTCTCGCCGACGGACTGAAAGGGGAATGCCGTTCCTATGGTAAAAAAAGTATAGAGGCAGATTACGGAGACTTAAGCTGTGTCGGCAATGGGCTTAAAGGCTGGAATATCAGCGTGGGGGGGGCTAATATATCCTTTCCCCTAATCGGAGAACATAATCTGAAGAACGCGTTCTGTGCATTCAGCCTCGGCTTCTTTGCCGGTTTAACGGTGAATGAAATAAAAACAGGATTAGAAAAGGCTGAACCTCTGTTCGGACGAAGTGAGATCATAAGCGGTCAGGTTACAATAATCCAGGATTCATATAATGCTAATGCTGATTCGCTGCTGAAATCAATAAAGTTTGCCGATGAGCTGGAATGGAAGGGCGGAAAGCACTACGTTCTCGGAGACATGAAAGAGCTCGGCGAGAACAGTCTTGAGATGCATCAACAGGTCGGTTCAGCGGCCTCGGAGAGTTCTGCCGACAGAATAGTATTTTTCGGCAGCGATTCATTTGCTGCTTACGAGAGGGCAAAAAAAACAGAAATGACGGAAACCGGTAGTCTGCCGGTTTTTTTTCATACCGAGGATTATGAAATCCTTGAGAAAGAGGTGGTATCGGGGCTGAACAACGGAGATCTTCTTCTATTAAAGGGTTCGCGCTCAATGAATCTTGAGAGACTGCTTGAACCGGTTAAGAATAAATTCAGGGGGGCTGAATGTTAAAAGAACTGCTTTTCCCGTTGGTTGAATATTTTTCGGCTTTTAATATATTTCAATATATCACTTTCAGGGCGGCATACGCTGCGGTAACCGCTCTGTTCATATCATTCCTGTTCGGACCGAAGATAATCAGGGCATTGAAGAAATTTAAACTTGGTCAAATGGTAAGAACCGACGGCCCGCAGTCGCATCTTCAGAAAAGCGGAACCCCGACTATGGGCGGAATTATGATGATTCTTGCTGTTCTGGTATCGTCTCTGCTTTGGCAGGATCTTAGAAATCCTTATGTATGGATATGTCTTGTCTCGATTGTCGGTTTCGGGGCAGTGGGCTTTCTTGATGATTATCTCAAAGTAACAAGGAAGAGCACTGAGGGACTGCATGCCCGGTTCAAGATTTTCGGTCAGGTTGCAATTTCATTAGTTGTGGTTCTGTTCCTGTATTTTAACAGACACGAAGACACAACATTGTTGTTTCTCCCGTTTTTCAAGAATCCCGTTCTTGATTTGGGGGTTCTCTACATTCCTTTTGGAGTTTTTATTCTTGTTGCATGGACTAACGCAGTAAATCTGACTGACGGCCTGGATGGTCTAGCTACCGGTCTGGTAATTCTTGTCGGCATAGCCTTTACGATCCTGACCTATATAACAGGCCGTGCAGACTTCGCGTCCTACCTGCAGATACCATATCTGCCTGAGAGCAGTGAACTTCCGGTATTCTGTTTCGGTCTGGTAGGTGCCGCAGTTGGGTTTTTATGGTTTAATTCTCACCCTGCAGAAGTCTTTATGGGCGATACAGGCTCTCTGGCGCTCGGCGGAGTACTCGGTGTGATCTCGCTGATGATAAAGAAAGAGGTTCTCATGGTTATTATCGGCGGCGTTTTCGTTCTGGAGATACTTTCGGTAATTATTCAGGTTGTTTCATTCAAGACGACTGGTAAGAGAGTTTTTAAGATGGCGCCGCTGCATCATCATTTTGAGTTGAACGGATGGGCCGAAACAAAGGTTGTAATAAGATTCTGGATAATGGGCGGCATGTTTGCGATACTCGCGCTGTCGACTTTAAAAATACAGTAACAGGGAATTGGTTGTAATTTAATGAAGGGACGATTTGAACTCGAAAGAGTTCCCGGCGGACAAAGTGATTTTATACTCCTGATGATAATTGTACTTCTTGCCGGCAGCGGGTTTGCCGCCTTATTTTCGGCCTCCTATCATTATGCAGGAAAATACTTCAACGACAGTTTCATGTTTATCAGAAAACAGCTGATTTTAGGCGGTGCAGGCATGGTACTGGCGTTCGCCGGCTATAAAATTTCTGTCGAATATCTGAGAAAGTGGACACCGCTGCTGCTGCTCGGCGGTTTCGGACTGATCCTGCTGACCTTTATCCCGGGCATAAGCGAAGAGATTCTCGGCGCACGCCGGTGGATTTTCCTGTTCGGATTTTCATTTCAGCCGTCAGAGCTTGCTAAGCTAGTCGTGGTACTCTATCTCGCAAATATATTCGATAAAAAGCAGGACCGGATGCATGATTTCGGTAACACGGTCCTTCCTCCGCTGATTATTCTTGTTATGATTATCGGGCTAGTACTGCTTCAGAATGATTTCTCATCAGCGGTTTTCATTCTTGTGATCGGCCTCTCGATGTTTTTCATGGCCGGAGTCCCGATTCTGTATTTTGTTTATCTTTTAATGGCGGCTGTTCCGACATCGCTTATTTTTCTGTTTACCAAACCGCACCGGGTTGAACGCCTTATAGCATTCATAAGTCCTGAAGCCGACCCCATAGGTTCTGGATACCAGGTGATCGCAGCCCAGTCCGCACTGAAAAACGGCGGTCTGCTCGGGCAGGGGCTGGGACACGGTATAAAAAAGCTGGGCGGCCTTCCGGAGGTTCATTCAGATTTTATTTTTGCGTCAACCGCCGAGGAAATCGGTTTTATGGGGGTATTCTGTATTATTCTGCTCTTTCTAGGTTTTGCTGCAAGGGCGCTCATGCGGGGATATAAGAGCGGAAATCATTATGATTTCCTTTTAAGCTTTGGTCTCGCCGCGTGTATTTTATACCAGGCTCTGTTTAATATGGCTGTAGTTTCAGGGCTTGTGCCTGCAACCGGAATTCCGCTTCCGTTTTTTTCCTCAGGAGGTTCATCCCTGCTGGTGACATTTATTATGTGCGGGTTGCTGCTGGGAATTACAAAACGTCAGAATGAGGAGAGAGTTTAGATATGAGTCAGATGCATCATTATAATAATAAGGATTACAATTATCCTGAAACTCCTTTTTATGAATATAAATCCGTAGAAAATACGATGATCAATGCGGCAGACAGGCTGGAAAAGGACCATCGACTCAGAGACCGCAGAGAGAGGACGGCGAGAGTATTCAAGGTAATTATTGCAGTTCTTCTTTTCGTGATATTTGTTCAGGTAGTTTATCATCTATATTTTGCCAGAAACGTTAAGATAGACAAGATTACAATTGAAACCGGAGCCGGTTTTTCGGCTAGCGATGAGCAGATCCTCGAGATGGCCGGTATAAGAACTGCTGAATCCTATTTTGCTCTGGATGAGACTGTCATTGAAACAAGGCTTGAGCGCTTTTCTCAGATTCTTTCAGCTGAGGTTGAGAAGAAATTTCCGGATACCCTGAGTATAAAACTCAAAGGCAGAAACCCGCTTGCGGTATGCCTGATTGAAACCGACGGAAGGATCATTCCGGCAGCGGTTGATTCGGAAGGTGTAATCTTTCAGCTTGGTAAATCGGTAACAGACCTGAATCTTCCGGTAATATCCGGGATAAGAATAGATGAAGCGAGACTGGGGGTTGTTATGCCCGAGGCGATAACTACTTTTCTGGCGTGTCTGAAGAATTTAAGAATTGAATCGCCGGTATTCTTTGACGGTATCTCGGAGATGAGAATAATCAGAAAAAGCAATGACGATTTTGAAGTATTGATGTATCCTCAGAATTATAGTATTCCTGTTAGACTGGGCAGCAGAATTGATAAAGAGCTGTTCACCTATGTTATTCTTGTTCTTGATGTAGCGAAGCAGCAGGGTCTTACAGCGTCTCTTGAAGAACTGGATTTCAGAACGGATGAAGTTGTTTATAGGCTTAGGGAGGAATAATCTTGCCGGTTGATGATTTGATAGTCGGACTAGATATAGGTACCACTAAGGTTTGCGCGGTTATAGGTGAAATTAATGAAACCGGCCGAATTGAGATCGTAGGTATAGGTACAGCCGCTTCTGACGGCTTAAGAAAGGGTGTGGTTATTAATATTGAATCTACCCTCAAAGCCGTCACGAAAGCGATAGAAGCAGCTGAGATGATGTCCGGGCGCGAGGTTGCTTCAGTTATTACCGGTATTGCCGGAGCTCATGTTGAGGGAATTAACTCACGAGGTGTGGTTGCTGTTTCCGGGCGGGATCGTGAAATCAATGATGTAGATGTGAGACGCGTAATTGATGCTGCGAG
>DMKD01000382.1:0-7005 GCA_003454605.1 Spirochaeta sp.
AGGCAAAAATATCCATGAAGTTCTCGAGATGACTGTTGAAGAAGCCCTTGAGTTTTTCAAAAATATACCAAAGGTTAGAAATAAACTTCAGACCCTGTGTGATGTCGGGCTTGAATATATAAAACTCGGACAATCGGCTCTTACCTTATCAGGCGGAGAAGCTCAGCGCGTGAAGCTGGCACTGGAGCTGTCCAAAAGAAACACCGGCAAAACCTTCTACATCCTTGATGAACCTACAACCGGTCTGCATTTCGCTGACGTCAAAAAGCTTCTAGAGGTTCTTCAGCTTCTTGTTGAAAAGGGTAATACGATAGTTCTTATTGAACACAACCTTGATGTTATTAAACAGGCCGATCATTTGATAGATCTAGGCCCCGAAGGCGGCGATAAGGGCGGTACTGTAATCGCTCAGGGCACTCCTGAAGAAATAGTGTTGAATGAAAACTCATATACAGGATATTATCTTAAAGAGGTCATCCGGTAATTTTGAAAAGAATAGTATGTATTGCGTTTTTCCTGTTGTTCCCTGCCTTTCTAACGTTTGCCCAGAGTGAACAGGCCGGAGAGCTATATACGAGAACTGTTTTAATGGATATAGAGACATCCGGTTTTCATGAGCTTTCCGATTGGTGCGGCAGACTAGGTCTGGAAAAGGACGGATCTGCCGGCGAGCTTCGGCAAAGACTCTACAGCCATTATGGAGTGAAACCGGATTCCCCCGGAACTTCTGAGACTAAAACAGATTCAAGAGAGATAACAATCGAAAAAGCCGAAAACATGAAATACTTCACTATCGAAAGGGTAGATGAAAATTATGCAAAGATATCGGGTGATGTATATCTTAAACTTTTTGATGAAGCAAAAAATGAAACTCATGTTATTCGGGCTGACACTATTCTGTTTAATTTTAAAGAAAACTATCTAACAGCCACAGGGAATATTCAGTATCAGCTTGAAGGCGAAACAAAAACCGAGAATTTCCGCGGAGAAAAACTCACTTTTAATATTGATAACTCAGAAGGTCTTTTTGATAAGGGTATTACAGAGCAGGAAAAAACAGTTAATGACCAGGATATAGTTTTCTATTTTAAAGGTGATTTGATTAATAAAACGAAAGAAAATTATGTACTGCTGGAGGACGGCCGCATAACCTCCTGCGATTCAGACGATCCGCATTACACAATCAAGGCTACAAAGATCTGGCTTCTAACCAGTAATGAATGGGCCATCGCAAACGGAGTAGTCTATATCGGCCGGCTGCCGATATTCTATTTTCCCGCCTTTTTATACGGCGGTGATGATATTTTTTTTAATCCTGTTTTCGGTTACAGATCAGATTTCGGGAATTATCTGCAAACAACTACATATCTTATCGGGCAAAAAGAAGAGGATGAGGATACAGCCTTTTCTTTTATGCAAACCGCCAGGGAAGATGATTATTTTAAATATGAAGGCCTGTATCTAACCGAAGACGAGAACCCTTCCGACAAATCACGGGCTTTGCAGGACTACGGGCGGAATTCAACGAACTTTTTGAAGGTTATTTTTGATTACTATACATATCTCGGGATCTATTCAGCAATTGATCTAAAACTCGGAACACCTAAAGGCAAGGAAACCGAGGCTTTTCCAGACTTTATTAATTCATTTCTTTCTGTTTTCACAAATACTGAATTGTATCTGTCGATTGCCAGAACAAGATATATTGAAAATACTGCAAATTTAATTTCCGGCCTGTTCCCTGATGAAAACGGAATCTATTCAAGCATCTGGCAGGACAGTTATTTTTTAAAAACAATTGTACCTTTCCGCTATGGAATAGATTATTCGACAACCTTTGATGTAGAGTGGCTTAATTTTAATATTGATATCAATATGTATTCAGAACCTTCATATACTGAAGATTTTTCAAATCGGGGTGAGAACCTTGATATTCTTTCATTTTTAGATCCGGAATCAACAACCGGAAACAGCGGAAGTAAGACCAGCAGTTTAGACTGGTCGGCGGTCTTAGACATAACACCAAATATGACAGCAATTGAGCCCTGGGTAAACAAATTCACTATCAATGCTGAAACAGGACTAGGCTTTTCTTCGGATACCGATAATACTTTCTTTTATCCAGATAATTTTGAACAGATTATTACATCACTCGCTCTTGGCGGACAGCTTCTCCCTTTCAGCAGCTCCGCAGAAAATGATGATAAGGACGGCACTGCTGGTGGGGACATTGAGCTGAGACCTCCATGGGATGAAACTGCACCTCCAGATTCCAAAAAGGAAGAGGATTCAGCAGATGTAGATTCTGCTCTTACTGAGCCCGCCCCGGACATCGTAATTGATCTCGCCGATTACTGGTCTGATAACAAGACCTTCGGTAATAATCTGACCTACAGCCTCAGCCCGAAATATACTAACCGCAGTCAGCTTTCGACATCAGAACTGACGAGTCCGTCTGATATCGATTTCAATGAGATTGATTATTCATACAGAACGGCCTCATTAGACGGAAAGTTGAATTACAGCGCCAATGTATACGGCAATTTGTTCGATATAGACAATAATATTTCAGTTGTCTGGGATTATAAAGAACATTTTAATATGGATTCTCTGAATGAAGATACTATTCAGAATTATATCGATGAGGACAACCAGAGCTCTGATGCAAAGATAACGAACAATTTAACTGTAAGTTCAACACCTATGGTTTATCTGGATTTCCTGGAAGACACAAAAATTTCCTATTACTTCACAACCATGATCTACAATTGGGATTATTCCTCCGACATCGCCGCATATGAAGGCTTATTTTTCCAACCGACAGAAGACTTCATAAGCAGCCATAAAATCAGCTTGAAAATGCCGCTTGAACTGCACGGTTATAATCAGACCTTTGAAGTATCAACTACGCTTCCGCCGGTTACAATGACGACTGCCGGTTCGCTTGTTCTGAACTACGGCATCAGCACATCATCTTTTAATACCGATTTCAGTGAAATTGATGACGGTTTTGCTTTTTCACCTCTGACTTTCAGTGAAAAACTCGATTTCGGTAATGGTAATTCCTTTACAAACGATATCTCATATAATTATTCGGAATTGTATTTTGAAAAAAACATATCGAAATTTAATTTATCATTTTTTAACGGTAATCTTACAACAGGAGCTGATTTCACCTTTGATTTCACTAAAAATGTGTCTGAATACCTTAATGCCAACATTAAATACAAGTTTTTCTCTACAACATTCAGCGCTAAAAATACATGGAATTACGATTTTAACAGTGAAACAGGCTGGGTGCAGTCGGCGGAGCAGTCATTCCTGCCGGAATCATTGAATTTCAGTATAGTTCAAGAAACTGACAATATTAAGTTGTGGAAAAATAGAATAGATCTGAAATTTGATGTTAATTCATCACTGAATTTTAAATTAATTCAGTTTACCGATACTAATTTCAGTCTCAAGTTCGGATTCGAAATTGAAATCTACAGATTTCTTGATATTACATTTTCATCGACCAGTGTAAACAAGTCTATTTATCGGTATTTTCCATCTTACTGCAGCGAGATCGGCATAAACTACATAAACGGTTTTAATGATCTGATAAAATCCTTCAATTTCTTTAACATTGACGACAGAGAGGAGTCAAATTTCAATCTACAGTCTATAAATATTGGCTTAAAACATGATTTACACGACTGGGATCTTAATATAACCTATTCCGGCCAGCCCTATGTGAACGACGAAGGGGATTATCCGGAATATAATTGGGAAAATAAGCTTGATATATCATTAAAATGGAAGGCTATTCCTGATGTTAAATCAGAACTTGAAATAGATAAAGAAGGAGTAAGTTTTTAACTTGACTCATCAGCAATTCTTTAGCTACACTGATGCCAAGGAGATATTTTGAGCGACAGCCTTACAATTGTTCTTGAGGATCATGATAAACTCACAGAGATCTGCGGGGTGAATGATGAGAATCTAAAAGCTCTGGAGAACCTTACCGGAACTAGGGTGTTTTCAAGAGGTAATGAAATACATATTGAGTCGGAAGAGAAAAAGAAGCAGCTTTTTTTTAAAGATATTTTAAACAAACTCCAGGACTATCAGTCCCAGGATCGTCCGATAGATCCGGTTCTGATTAATGCATTAGCAAACTCCATGCTTAATGACGGCGCAAAGGATAAAGAGCTTTTTGAAAAAAAATGCATAATGCTTCCCGGGGGAACCAGAGTATATCCCCGTTCAGCGCGTCAGGCTTCCTATATAGAATCAATAGAGCAGAATGAAATAGTATTTGGGGTAGGTCCTGCAGGTACCGGAAAAACCTACCTTGCTGTAGCGGCTGCACTGCGAGAGGTTCTCAGCAAGAATAAAAGGAAATTAATTATCACCAGACCTGTTGTTGAAGCAGGAGAAAGCCTCGGTTTTCTACCGGGAGATCTCACGCAAAAGCTGAACCCGTATCTAAAACCTATTTATGATTCTATGGACAGTTTTCTCTCCTATGAGATGATACAGCGGATGGAAGAAAGCCGGCTAATTGAAATTGCTCCGCTTGCTTACATGAGAGGACGAAGTCTGACAAACAGTTTTATAATTCTTGATGAAGCCCAGAATACAACAAAAGCACAGATGAAAATGTTTCTTACCAGAATCGGGGAAGGTTCACAGGCTATTATAACAGGTGATATCACCCAGTCTGATCTGCCTTCAAACACAAAATCAGGACTAATCCACGCTGTGGAAATTCTTAAAGGTATAGAAGGATTGTCCTTTACATTTTTTGAGACAAGAGACGTTGTCAGAAAGAAAATTGTAAAGCATATTATACAGGCATATGAAAGAAACTATAAAAAATAATAATCGAATTTTGAATCCGGGAAGGATTAAGGATTTCTTTCTTTATGACAGGCTGATGTCATTTATGATTCTGCTTGTTTTCATAATTTTTTACATATCAGTAGTTTACCTTTCCGGTACAGGTCTTCTTAACTCAGGAGTACGTCTGTCGGATTATGAAGCAGGTAAGGTAGCTGAGAAGGATATTGTAGTTGAGCGTGATTTGGAGTATGAAGACACCAAAGCTACCGAGCTTAAGAAGGAAGCGCAGGCACAGCTTGTTGAACCTGTATTCAGGGTTACAGAGAGCATCGCAGAGCGTGTTCTCGTCTCATTTAACCAATTCATCGATATTTATATTAAACTGCTTGATGAAGATAAATCCCCGTCAGAGATATATCTTGAAGTACAATCCGCATTGCCCGGCTATTTGACTGAGAAGCAGATAGCTGAGTTTATACTAGTCGAAGAACCCTTAGATTATCTGTTTGAGACAAAAAACATTATAGAACTCATTATGACTAACGGCATTATTGGTTTTCCTGATAATCTTAAGATTAACGTTGACTCAATTGAAGTCTTAAAATGGAGTAAAGGAGAAAAGGTCTCTGAGAAAGTAGCAGTAGAAGATGTTTTTACCATATCCAATCTTAAACAGCAGGCAGAAGAGTTTCTCCCGTCCGGATTGAATGAAGAACAGACATTCTTCATTCTCAGTCTTCTCGACGTCTTTTCTGAAGAAAATACGTTTTATGATTTCGAGCAGACCGAAGCAAACCAGACCAGAGTACGCGAGCAGGTAGAGCCTGTAATTAAGAAGATAGTAAAAGATGAAGTGATAGTAAAAAAAGGTTTTATTATCACAGCTGAAGATATGATAAAGGTGGAAGCCCTCGGCAGTTATTCAGACAGTCTGAGCTTTACTCTCCTATTCGGAAAGTTTTTTCTTCTGATGATGATTTTTATAATATCGTATAAACTGTTCAGGCCGCCGGTACTGCTTAAGACACCCGCAAGAAGCAGAATGTTTCTTGTTTTTTCTCTATATTCGATCTTCATCATATCAGCAGCCCTTGTCAGCAGATATATAACTCCTGCAGACGGCCTGCCGATTTCCGCCTACCTGCCGGCAGCTCTGATCACTATGCTCATATCAATTCTTATTAACACGAGAACCGGTATAATAAGTGCGGTAATTATCAGCATTTCTCTTTTTCTGATTCCCGGGACACAGGTTAACAATTTTATATTCAGCTTTGTTTCAGGCGTGTTCGGCAGTCTCATCGTCTACAAGGCTGAACATCGTATTACCCTTATAAAGGCCGGCGTCATAATCTCTTTTATCAACGCAGCTGTAATAATAACGCTTGGGCTGATACAGAACGCAGAACTCAATTATTTTCTTAATGCGCTTATAATTTCTGCAATTAACGGATTCCTCTGTGGTGTCTTCACCCTTGGACTGCTTCCGATACTTGAACATATTTTAAATGCACCGACGCCGTTCCGGCTTATGGAGTTATCAGATCTCAACACTCCCTTATTTAAGAGAATGCTTATTCTTGCACCCGGTACCTACAGCCACAGTGTCAGCGTAGCCAATCTTGCAGAGACTGCAGCAAAGGAAATCGGTGCAAACGCACTGCTGGCAAGGGTAGGGGCTTACTATCATGACATCGGAAAGATCGATCAGGCTGAATACTTTATTGAGAATCAGAAGTCGGGTAATAAGCACGACGATTTAAAGGCAACTTTATCGACAGCCGTTATTAAAAGCCATGTTAAAATCGGACATGAGAAGGCGAAAGAACTGGGCTTGCCGGATGAGGTAATTGAAATAATTACACAGCACCATGGAAGCGGTAAAATAAGCTATTTCTATATGAAGGCTATGAAAGAGCAGAAGATTGATCAGAAACTGTCTCCTGAAGACTTTTCATATAATGGAACTCCTCCTGTCAGCCGGGAAGCCGCAGTCGTAATGCTGGCTGATACTGTAGAGGCTGCAACAAGGACATTAAAAAATCCGACTATGTCTAAACTCGACAGGTTTGTCTGGGATCTTATTATGGAAAAGGTGTCATCAGGCCAGATGCGGAATTCCGGATTGACATTTAATGATCTTGAAACTATAAAACGAAGTTTTGTACAAATTCTCGG
>DMKD01000382.1:7095-11093 GCA_003454605.1 Spirochaeta sp.
ATTGAAAAATATATTCAGGATGTATTGATATCCTTGGATATCACTGACTGGGAATTTTCACTCTTATTCAGTAAGGATGAGTATATTGCGGAATTGAACAGAGATTTCAGGAAGAAAGACTGGCCGACGGATGTTCTGACCTTCTGCGAGGCTGATAATGATGAAAGCTGGGGGACGGTAGAGAATGATTCACCTTATTATGCAGGTGATATTATAATCTCAATTGAAACCCTCTTAAAAAACTCCGATTATTTTGGAGTTGACCCGGTTGAAGAACTAAAGCGTTTGATAATTCACGGGATTCTTCATCTTAAGGGGATGGATCATGATACAAATGATTCTGATGAAGGGATGCTGCTTCTGCAGGAAGATATATTAACTAGATTTGGAGAATATAAATTTTGAAAAAAAAAGGGTTTTGGGAAAAACTTTTAAAACATAATGATGAGGATGAAGACAGTTTTCAACATCTTAACTCTATAGAAAAAGATATGATCAAAGGGGTTGTCGAACTATCAGAGACAACCGTTAAAGAGGTAATGGTACCTCGAATCGATGTTGTGTTTNNATCGGTTGACACCTCTATCAGTGAGGCTATCCAGACCCTGGTAGAATGCGGACATTCACGGGTTCCTGTCTATAATGACACGATTGATAATGTCTCAGGGATACTTTATGCTAAGGACCTTCTAAAATTATTTGTATCATCTGATATAGATTATGAAAAAATAAGACTTGAAGAACATATTAGAAAACCTTTTTTTGTGCCGGAAAGTAAGAAACTTGATTCTCTGCTGATAGAATTTAAGAGGAAAAAGGTTCATATAGCTGTTGCCGTTGACGAATACGGCGGAGTATCCGGTATTGTCTGTATGGAAGACATAATTGAAGAAATCGTTGGAGAAATACAGGACGAATTTGACAATGAAGATGAAGAAATCATCGAAATTGGGGACGGAGTCTTCCTTTGCGACGCCAGGATAAATATTGAGGATTTGAATCAGGAGATAAAAACAGAAATTCCTGCTGAAGATTTTGAAACCTTAGGCGGATGGGTTTTCGCTCTTTTTGGAAAAATCCCGGTTAAGTATGAAAAAATATCGGTTGATAATCTGGATTTTATTATTCAGGAAGTAGACGGTCATAAGATAAATAAAATAAAAATTATAAAGAAGGCTGCCCAGTAATTATGGTGAAACGCATATGTTTTTTCCCAATTTTGCTTATTTTAATGATTTTATTCACATTTCAGCTTGCAGCAGAGGATAAGACTGCTGTCGAGTTTTATTCAATTGGTAAAAAAGCCGAGACTACCGGTGATTTTTATAAAGCCATTGAGATGTATAAGTCGTCTCTGATGCTCAATGAGAATTACTATGATGCCGTCAGCGGACTTGCGCATGCCTATTACGGACTGGATGAATACAGCGAGTCGCTTAAATATGTGCTGCAGGCTGAGTCGCTTGATGCACTCAATACTGATCTTATGAATCTTAAAGGCCGAATATATCTCAATACCGGAGATCTAGCCGATGCGAAGGATATTTTCACCCGGGTTTTGATACTCGAAGAGAATAACATCGACGCAGAATTCGGTCTTGCCGAGCTGGATATTGCTTCCGGGCGCATATTAACTGCTGAAAGCCGATACGAAAACGTTTTGCTGGTATCGCCCGAAAGCAGAAAAGCTTTGCTGGCTCTTGTTATGATTAATGATGACGCCGGCAATATGAAAAATGCAGAAGCATATCTGCATCAGGCACTTCAGTTTTACTCGGACAATGCATTTGTGAGATTCACGGCGGCAAAACATTTTTATCAGACAGAAAATATTGATGAAGCTTTATTTCATCTCAAAACAGCGCTTTTTCTACAGCCTGATTTCCTGCAGGCCTCAATACTTTTATGTGAAATATACATGAGAGAAAAAAAATACAACGAAATCACTGCAGAAATCCAGAAAATACTGCCTAATAACGAAAATGAACCCATTCTATGGTATCTGCTGGGAAGAGCCCAGGACAATCTCGAAATGTCTGAAGAGGCAGTCATGAGTTATGCCCGGGCAATCTCTATCCGGCCTGATGAAGATCTTTCACGAATTGCACTTGAAAATGAGATAATTGAAAGTCTGTCTATGGACAGCCCGCTTAGAAAGCGCTATGCCGCCTATCATATCGATCTCGGACAGAAGAATGAAGTAAGAAATATGCTTGATAAAGCTTTGAAAGAGTATCGAAGAGCCCTGATCATAGACCCTCATTCGATTGAGGCCAGGCTTCTCTATGCTGATATTTACAAACGTAACGGTTATATTGAGAGATACCTTCTGATTCTTTCCGCCCTTGTAGACGAAGGTTTTGGGACGACAGACATACTTGATGAAATTGAGATTAGAAAAAGTATGATTGATCGTACCGTGTCCGAAAAATGGAATATTGATCAGTTCACTGCTGAGAAAGAAACAAATAAGCTTTCAATATTCTTTTCCAATACAGGTATGAATCACAGTGAAGGTGCATATATTATTGCAGAATACATGGAATATCTGCTAATGGGCTATGAAAACATTACTGTAAACTCAAACAGCATATCAGATGAATTCGCCTATTGCTTCAGAACAGCAAGAACAAATAGATCCGATTATTTCATTATATTCCACTGCGCTGAAAACGAACGGGCTGTATCAATAGAAGCGGATCTGTATCTTTCCTCAACAGGAAACAAGCTTGGAACCGTTCAGCTGATGCGTACAGGTAATCAGATGATACCTGAAGCCGGCAAAGCCGCTGCAGATGAGATACATGATCTTCTTCCGGTATACGGCCGAATCATAAATCGTAAGTTTGATGAGGTTGTAATTAATTTAGGCGGAAAAGACGGGATAAAGGAAGGCGATGAGCTGGTTATTCTAAAAAAAGGATCACTTTCAAGATCGAAAAATGATTTCAGCCTGGAATTTGAAAATGAAGCGGTAATTGGAACCTACCGTGTAGAAAATGCAGATGAGCTGATTTCCGACGGAGGGATTACCGTTGATAAATTCTTTGACATGATTAATCCTGGTGACCTTACATTCATTCAGCCCGAAGCAGTAGAGGCCGATCAGCAGCCTCCGGCGGAAAATGCACAAATGTTCTATACCGGTAATCTGTTCGATTTGATAACCAAGATACCTTAAAATCTTACTATATAAGTAATTGTTGATTATTTAACCCGATAGCAAGGCATATTGCTTCAAAAAAATATAATTTTTATAATTACCTCATATTAAACAATTGACACTTACCCCTCTATTTCATATATTTTGTTACGACACCTACAAATATTAGCGGAGGAAACAATGAAAATAGCTATTAATGGATTTGGTAGAATCGGAAGAAACGTATTCAAAATTGCTCTTGATAGAGACGGAATCGACGTTGTTGGAATCAATGACCTTACAGATCCCAAGACACTTGCACATTTACTCAAATATGACTCAACATTCGGAGTCTATAAAAAAAGTGTTTCGGTAAAAGAAGATGCCATCGTAGTAGACGGCAAAGAAATCAAAATTTATGCAGAAAGAAATCCTGCGAACCTTCCATGGGCAAGTCTCGGAGTTGATGTTGCTGTTGAATCAACAGGAGTATTCAGAGTCGCTGAAGGCCCTAAGGGCGGATACATGGATCATATCAAGGCCGGTGCAAAGAAAGTTATACTTTCAGTACCTGCAAAAGACAAAATTCAGACAGTTGTTCTCGGTGTAAATGAAGATGCTATTGTTGACTCAATTAACGCCTACTCAAACGCATCATGTACAACAAACTGTCTTGCTCCCGTTGCCAAGGTTCTCAACGATTCTTTCGGAGTTGAGCAGGGGCTTATGACAACAATTCATGCTTACACAAATGACCAGGTTATCCTTGATATGCCGCATTCTGACCTCAGAAGAGGTAGAGCATGCGCCCTGTCAATTATCCCGACAACAACCGGTGCTGCAAAAGCAGTAGGAC
>DMKD01000434.1 GCA_003454605.1 Spirochaeta sp.
ACTAGTCTGCCGCCCCTTTTCAGGTACTTCAGCGCTGTGCTGAAAGTCCCGGCAATACCTACTCCGTCTATAATTACATCGGCACCAAGTCCTCCGGACCAATCCAGAATCTTCTCAACCATGTTTTCATCCGAAGCATCAAGAACGAAGTCAGCACCCAGCTCCTTGGCAACTCTAAGCGATTCAGGCCTTAGATCAATACCGCCGACCTCTGCTCCTATCATCTTACCTATCTGAACACCGTGAAGCCCAAGCCCACCCAACCCGATAATAAGCATCTTGTCGGATACTTTTAAATTCGCAAGGGTTTTAATTGAATGATAAGAGGTTGCTATCGCGTCCGGAAGAACCGACAGATGAGTGAGAGGATAATCAATATTCGTTTTACAAAAATTATAGGCGGGAATAGAAATATACTCAGCGAAACCACCGTTAAGCTCAAATCCGGCCCTTTTAATATGTTCACATATATTTTCTCTGCCTGTTCGGCAGAATTCGCAGTCCCGGCAGGGAATGTAATGATAAACAATCCCCTGGTCTCCAGGTTTCAGCGTTTTGACGTTTTTTCCAACCTCTTTAACTATTCCTGATATCTCATGCCCTTGAATATGAGGCAGTTTAGTCACCCAGTCGAGATAACCGTGATAAATTTTAAGATCAGTTCCGCAGACTCCGGCTCCTACTGTTTTTACAATAACATCATCATCTCCGCAGACCGGATCATCAACATCCTTAAGTATAAGGGGGCTGTTATATTCCTCTAGAACCCAGGCTTTCATATCACTCTCCTCTAAATTTCCTTTCCGAACAGGCCCGTAGGTCTAATCAGTATTGTAAAAAACATGACGATAAACGGGCCGACAAAAGCCAGCGGAGCCCAAAGAGTCCCTCCGACATTTATAACCTGGCCGAGAATCAGTGCCGCGACCATCGTCCCCTTGATACTGCCGAGACCACCGAGAATTACCGTAATGAACGCGAACAGCAGCATGTCAAAACCCATATAGGGACCGACCATTACAAGCGGGGCATTCAAAGCACCGCCAAGCCCTGCGAATGCGCTGGCAACAATAAAGGTAATGGTAAATATTTTGTTGATATTTACACCAAGCCCTTCTACATTTTCCCTGTTGTCAATTCCGGCACGCAGAGCCTTTCCGATAATTGTTCTGTTCATCATCAGCTGAATCAAGATGTATGCAGCGATCGCAACCACGATAATCAGCAGCCGGTAAGCCGGTATCTGAACTCCTCCAAATATCTTCACGATAGCACTTATTGGTGATGCTACCGGTTTAGGCTCAAGACCCCAGACAAACTGAATTATTCCTATGCCTATCATAAACACACCGAAGGTTACTACCATTGTAAACATCATTGGCCTGTCATAAATCTTTCTCAATAGTTGAGTTTCCACAATAAGTCCCAGCCCTGCACCGACTACCATTCCGCCTAGTGCACCGAGAATAAAACTGCCGGTGACTGAGATTATCGTATAGGTAACATATGCACCGAAAGAGTAGTAGAGCATTGCCTCCATGTTAACGACCCTCATCAGACCGTATCCGATGGAAAGCGCAAGGGAAACTAAAAAAAGAATACCGCTTGTTGCCAGTCCGTATATTATTGCTGTAATCCAGATTTCCATGTCTACTCCTCTACCTTTACGGTCTTTTCCCGCTTTTTCCTGCTCTGAAGCAGTCCGGCACCATCTTGAATAAGTCCCCAGATGCCCCTGTTAAATTTGAACAGAACCACGATAGTTATTATTCCGACAACAAACTCCCAGCGTGACATAAAACTGCTGACAATATCTTTCATACCTAGAAATCCCAGCGCCCCGAAAAAAGGACCGAAGACCGAACCGACTCCGCCGATGAGAGTGGCTAGAAGAACTTCGATCGCTCTGGTATTTTCACCCAGGCTCGGATTTACAAAACCAAAGTTAATTGCATACAGCGCTCCTGCCAATGCCGACATCATTATAGAGATGGAGTATCCAATTGAACGTATCAGAAAGACATTGTATCCAATAAATGTCATTTTCTCAGGGTTGGCCTTAGTGGCCTTCATTGAGATACCGAGTGCTGATTTATCCATCTTCTGATAGAGATAAAGAGCAATCAGAAGGATCAACAATACAAAGAAGAAGAAATTTTTTGGATAACGCACATCAAGAAAAGGCGTAGCGGTCATATTCCCTCTGAACCATAAGCCGTCATTTCCGTTTGTAATATCAATCAGCAATCTCTCAAAAACAAAGACGCCTATCGCACAAAGTGCGGCATTAATTAATGTGAAATAACTACTTTTCAGCCTCATTAATCCGGGGGCCAGTACGAGCGATAGTAAAAATCCAACAATCACAGCAACTAACATTGCCATAAAGATATTGCCCCCGAAGTACGCAAAATATATAGCCGCCGAGTAAGCCCCTGTACTAAGGTAAAACGGCTGTCCAAATGATGTGTATCCCAGATACCCCATAAGAACATTATTTCCCATGACATAAATTGAAAAAATAACAACTTCGGTTAAAAATGTTATCTTGTTCGGGAATATGTATCTGAAAATAATCATCAATACAATGATGATTACAGGACCTAAAATTGAAAGTATTCTCTTATTCATTAAATTCTACCGCCTTATAAATACTGTTCAAAACACAGGTTCTGAATATCTTCCCTGCAGCCTTCTTCCACAATAATCTTGCCTTCTTTCATGCAGTAAACCCTGTCCGCGATATCAGCAATAATGGGAAGGTTCTGCTCGACAATAAAAAGAGTGGTTGTTTTACTGATTTCCTTAAAACTTACCGCAAGATCCTGAATAACATGGGGTGCAAGCCCTTCTGTAGGCTCATCCATCATGACAAGATCAGGTTTACCTATAATCGCCATCCCCATCAGCAGCATCTGTTTCTCACCACCACTGAGCTTTCCGGCCTTCCTGTCAATTAGAATCTTCAGCTTGGGGAACATCGCAAAAACAGGTTCCCAGTTATAATCACCAGTGGCATAGCTGCTGAGTTCAAGGTTCTCCTTGACCGAAAGGTCTCCAAAGACCTGTTTATCCTGGTGAATATATTTGACACCCTTTCGAGCAATCCTGTAAGCGCCCATTCCGTTGATTGATTCACCCTTTAACTTGATTTCTCCTTCCTTCGGATGAAGAAATCCCGCTATAGTACGGAATAGTGTGGTCTTTCCCGCCCCGTTTCTCCCGACAAGAAAAACAACCTCAGACTGGTTAATCTTCAGGGAAATATCAAACAGGACCGCAAGTTTTCCGTAGTTTACATAGAGATCATCAACCTCTATCAATGCATTTTGACTCATATCTACCCCGCTCATTCTTCAATTTTCCAGTAACTTTTTCTGACTTCAGGATCATTAAGCGTTTCCTCGCATGGCCCAGAAGCAATTACCTTACCTTCATGCATGACACAGAGGGTATCCACAAGTTCAGTCAGCTTAGACAGCTTATGTTCAACAATAATAATTGTTTTTTTATGATGAAGTTTCTTCAATATAATAAGAATATCGTCGATTTCATGATCACTGATTCCGGCAAAGGGCTCATCAAGAATCAAGATATCCGGATCAGCTATCCAGGCCATCGCTATTTCAAGCATTTTCTGATTGCCGAGCGAAAGGTTGCCTA
The DNA here is from genome assembly GCA_003454605.1 of Spirochaeta sp. Taxonomy (GTDB): domain Bacteria; phylum Spirochaetota; class Spirochaetia; order UBA9216; family UBA9216; genus Thalassospirochaeta. Next base: position 3,664 of record DMKD01000434.1, read on the forward strand.
CAATATCATCTTTCTTCTTTTCCAGCTCAAAAACACTCAGGGCTTCCTCTACCTTTTCCCGGATTTTCTTTCGTTTCAGGAAGTTCACCAGATACATATTGAAAGGAACAGTCCTGTTCTCATCCTTTCTGTAGAATGAAAGCGCAAGGTTTTCATAAACAGTAATATTGTCAAAAATATGTACGAGTTGAAAAGTTCTGAGAATACCCATTGCAATTCTTTTCTCGATTTTAATCGTGGTGATGTCTTCACCCCTGTAAAGAACCTTCCCTTCCTCCGGAATGAGATTTCCGGTAAGAATGTTTATAAAGGTGGTTTTACCCGCACCATTCGGTCCAATTATCCCTACGGCATCGTTCTCAGCTATTCCGAAATCGACCTTGTCAACAGCTGTAAAAGCTCCGAATATTTTTGATACACCTTGCGTTTCAATCAAAGATGTACTCATCAAAACCTCCTTAATTATTAGTCTGAAAATCCTTACGGATTGACTATTACCTTTATTGAATTATTTCCATTTGTTTTGTGCACGGTCAGCGCTTTCTCAATATCTCCCAGACCGAATTTATGAGATATCAGCGATTTAAGATTAATCCTTCCGTTCTTCAGCAGCGATACAGCCCTTCTGCAATTGGTCCGGCCTTCACCGCGAACGGTGTAGAGGTATTTATTACCTCTGGCAAACTCATGCATATCCAGACTGACCTCACCGGAAGGTATACCTAGAAGCAGAACCTTGCCAGTCCATTTAGGAATTCTGAAGGCTGCCGCCATTCCCGGTTCGGAACCGGATGCTTCAACTGCGAGGTCTACGCCCGTATTAAATGACTTTTTCAGAAGACTGACGATGTCCTCGGGTTTCACATCGATAATCCTGTCGATACCAAGTTCCTTTGCTATGCCCATCCGGTAATCATCCAGTCCAGCCAGCCATACAGTGTCCGCTCCGAGAATCTTTGCAACCTGCGCCGACAAAAGACCCAGCGGACCTTCACCAATGACAGCAACTGTATCGCCTACTATATAACCGCCTGTAAGTTCGAATCCGTATAAAACGCAGCCCAGATTTGTAATCAGCGAAGCCTCATCAAAGCCCACATTGTCCGGGATTTTATATACCGTGCTTATGTGGTTCACAACATATTCGGCAAAACCGCCCGGCGCAGTCATCCCATTGGCCCTGTGGCCCTTTTCTGTTTCTCCCCAGTTCAAACAGGATGTGTAATTCCCGTTCCGACAGTTAAGACATCTGCCGCAGCCGTAATGCACTTCGACTGCTACCCGGTCTCCTATCTTTACCTCATCCACGGCTTCACCGACGGCGGCAATTGTTCCCGAATACTCATGCCCGGGAATAAATTCGCCAAAATCGGGCTGCCCCGGTCCGGGCTTATCCATCAGACTGATGTCTGTGCTGCATACAGCACAGGCGGCAACCTTTAGCAGAACCTCTCCCGGGCCCGGAACCGGAACATTAACCTGTTTTATCTGTATCTCATTACGCGCAGTCAGTACTGCAGCTCTCATCGTTCCCGGTATCTTCATCACCTTAACCTTGTTAATCCCTTATACATATCCGCCCGATAGTTTTCTGCTCTTTTACAGCGTCCAGGGCGGTATTCAGTTCAGACAGCGGCATTGTTTCTGTGACCTCAGGGTTGATCAATCCACGCTCAACAAGACTGACAACCTCTATCAGGTCCTGCTTAGTGCAGATTTTAGTACCTGCGACCTTCAGCTCTTTATTATGGAGATCAATAAACGGGACAATAATATCAATCTGCGGATTGTAACCCATTACTATCAGAGTTCCCTGTTTTTTCAGGCATTTCAGCCCCAGAGATACGGTTTCCTGCTTTCCGACCCCCTCAAGGACCACATCCACACCTAAACCACCGGTTACCTGCAGAATCTCTCCTGCAGGATCATTCGATTTGAGTAAATTAACACATAAATCCGCACCGCAATCTGCCGCAGCAGCGAGCGATTCATCCCTGATATCACAGGCAATAACAGTGCTGCCCATCATTTTAGCAAGTTGTACCGCATGCAGCCCCAGACCGCCGGCGCCGAATATCAGAACCGGCTTCCCGACCGGGAGCCTGACGATCTTTGTAAAAGCATGATATGGCGTACCTACCGCATCAGAAAGAATTGCCATATTCTCAAACGGCTGCTTCGAATCATAAGGGCAGAAATTATCTGCCGGCATCTTTACAAACTCGGCAAACCCTCCGTTCTCTTCAAAACCCAGGCGTCTCGTATTTATGCACAGGTTCTCGTTACCTGACAGACAATAGGGGCATCTTCCGCAGCTTATAATCGGATAGGCAATACCATGCTGTCCGATTTCAAGGTGCCTGACGTTTTTGCCCTTTTCAACAATATCCCCGGCTATTTCATGGCCGGGGATATGCGGCAGTTTTATAAAATCTGAAAGCCGGCCTGTGACAATCTTTATGTCGGTTGAACACATGCCGGAGGCTCTGACCTTAAGCACAATTTCGTTATCACCCGGTCTTGGATCATCAACTTCCTGATATTCAAGCGGCCGGTTAAATTCGGTCAAAACCATGGCCCTCATATTTGCGCTCCTACTTAGCCCTCATATGGGGCATCGCCGGAGCGAAAACATTGTAGAGTCTGACTGTTTTCTTAATATCTTTAATAGTGTGCACAGTATTGGGCGGCACCATTACCACCATACCGGGCTCTATCGGAAATTCGCCTTCCCCTTCGACATACATGGTTGCTTCCCCCTCAAGAACATGCACTAGATCAGGCTGGTCTCTGTGTACATGTTCAGGCAGGGACAGTCCTTCCCTCAATTCTATGTACATAACAGTTATCGGTGTGCCATCCTCTTCATTGGTGTAGATCCATTTTATCCTGCTGCCGCCGTCGTCCATAAAATGAGTTTCCCACGGTACATCATCTATCTTTTTCCAGACTTTATATTTTGGAACCATTTGATTTTTCTCCTGTTCTAGTATCCCATATCACTTAATGAAGGCAAAACTTCTTCTCCGCCGAAAGAATCAATGACCTCAAAGAAATCCCATTTGTTCTCCTTTTCTGAAGGAGCCTTTCCCCTCAGCAGGAATGAAGCGTGAGCATTAATAGGCTGATGATCTTCACGGAAAATAAAATCGCCCTTGATGGAATCAAGCTCTTTGTTCTGCAGAGTCTCTGAAACGATATCCGGATCAAATGTTCCGGCGGCTTCAACTGCTTTAAAAATTAACTTTGTTGCAACATAAGCGGCTGTTCCCATATTATCCGGCGGCTCATTCCATTTTTCCATATATGCATCAGAATAAGCTTTTACCTTCGCGGCTACTTCCGCATCCTTGAAACCCGTCAGGTCATAGTAAAACCAAGCAAGTGCATAATGACCGTTGAGCGCATTTTCAGGTATTCCCTTTGCGACAATATTAGCCGTCCATACATTAAAAATTGTCGTTACATCGTACAAGCCCATATCATAAGCCTGTTTCATGTTCGCAATCGCATCTCCGCCGAACATCGTGGTAACAAAGACATCAGGTTTCATTTTAAGAGCCTTGTTTATTACCGCCGAGTAGTCAACAGTGCCCTTGGGAAGCTCTTCAACTGCAACAATCTCTCCGCCGTATTCCTTACAAGCAGCCTCTAGACCTTCCTGAATTACCGTCCCCCAGGAATCGGCTCTCTTCAGATAAAAGATCGTCTTTTTATCAAGGTTCTGCATTATAGACTGACCGGTTATGTAACCGATACTCCAGGGAGTAAAAGTCGGAGTATACGTACATGCTGCCGGATTTCCCTTTGTGAACGAATCCTTAGCAGGAACAAAACCCGGGATATAGATTGTCGGGCTGACTTTTGCCTCTTCGTTAATAGCAGCAGACATCGGATTCCAGATACCTCCGGTCAGAGCGTGTATACCCTGATCCAGCATTTCTCTGTATTTTCGTACGCCTACATCAAGCTTTGCCTGATCATCTTCAATAATATATTCTACACCAACCTTGCCCCAGGGCATATCCAACCCTCCAGCTGCATTGATTTCATCAATTGCAAGCAGGAATGATTTTTTCTGTGTCTCAGCGACACCGGCGAATGTTCCGCTTAATGATGATGCGAAACCAATCTTAAATACTTCCGGCTGTGATTCTTCCTGACTTCCTTCTGCAAAAGCAGCTGTTGCAACAAGTATAAAAGCAAGAAGAACTATTACGATACGTTTTCTCATACAATCCTCCATAGATAATATTGATATTATACACCCCATACGGGGGCGTTTGAAAAATAAAAACAGGTATCCCCTAGTGCGGGAATACCTGTCCACTGATTTAATAACCTAATGATTCTAAAGAAGGCATAGCGGAGTCTCCGCCGAAATACCCTTCAACACTCCAGAAATCATCCTCGCTAGACATCTCTTCAGGAGTCTTACCCTTAACAATAAATGCAAGGTAATCTCCGAGAAGTTCATGATCTTCTCTGAATGCCATAGGACCTTTTATTGTATCAAAGGTCTTTGTATCAAGAACAGCAGCTACTGCTCCAGTTTCGAATGAACCGGCTTCTTCCACTGCTTCGAGAAGAACCCTGGTAGCCATATAGCCAATTGCGCCATATGCATCAGGAGCTTCGTTCCATCTTGCTCTGTGTGCTGCAGTAAATTCTTCTGCTTTACTGGCCAATGATGCATCTTCAAATCCTTCCATATTCCAGTAGTAGAAATCCAGAGCGTAAAGATTTTTAAGAGCATCTGCGGGAATTCCCTTTGCAACCAGGTTGGTTGTCCATGTATTGAACAGCAGAGATTCTTTATGCAGACCCATGTCATATGCCTGTTTAAAAAGAGCAATTGCATCGCCGCCGAACTGACAGGCCATGAAAACATCAGGTTTTACTTCGAGAGCCTTATTGATAGCTGCAGTAAAATCAACGGTACCTTTCGGGTATTCTGCAAAACCTACAACTTCTCCACCTAATTCAGCTATGGCAGCTTCGAGACCTTCAAACTGAGTTGCACCCCATGAATCAGCGCGTGAAACCCAGAAGATTTTCTTTGCGCCTAGTTTTTCTATCGCCGCGCCGCCTGAAAGGTAACCGATACTCCAAGGAGTAAACGCAACAGAGTAAGTACCTAAAGCCGGATTTCCTTTCCTGAAGGAATCGAGTGCGGGCACGTTTGCAGCAAGGTACGGGAGAGGATTCATCTTCATTTCTTCATTGATCGCTGCTGAAATAGGATTCCAGGCAGTTCCTGTAAAACCGTCTATTCCGCCTTCCTGCAGCTCTCTGAATCTTCTAACACCTACATCAAGCTTGGCTTCTGCATCCTTTACTTCATAAGTAATGGGCACCTTTCCCCATGGCATGTCGAGTCCGCCCTTTTCGTTGAACTGCTCTACTGCCAGAATCATTCCCATTTTCTGGGTTTCAGCGACTGCAGCAAAAATACCACTCAGTGACGACATAAAACCGAGCTGGTACTCTTCCGGATTAGCCGCTTCCTGTTCTCCGTTTGCGGAAACTGCAATAACGTTTCCGAAAACCATCAGTACTGCCAGAACGGCAATATACCATTTAAATCCTTTTCTCATTAAACTCTCCTCTTTCTTGTTGGATTGTCCTACAATCAATTGTATCACAACATGGCTATACGTCAAGAATTAAAATATCTAATTATCTATAATCGACAATTCATGTCATAAATAAATGAGCTGTAGGACATCATACAGTTTGACATAAAAACAGTTTGAAGCAGTGGGTTTCCATGCTAAAATATATTCATGAATGAAATAAATACTACATTGATACTAAAAAAGGCAGTTATTCTGGAACAGCAGGGATTCAGCTTTTATAAGAACGCAGCTGCAATGTCTTCCAATTCTGAACTTATTCATATATTTGCAACTATGGCGGCTGAAGAAAAAAACCATTCGGAGATATTGCTCAATCAGCTGCAGCAATTAGAGCATGGGAAAGAAGAGCCAATAAACTTAACCAATATTCCCGACGAATTTACGGATGCTGTTTTGACCGACAGGATAGTTAATACAATATCTGCTGCATCATACGAGGCCGCTGCAATTTCGGCCGCAATGGGACTTGAGATACAAACCGTTAACCTTTATGAAAACAGCGCTGATTCTGCGAAAACTCCGGAAGAGGAAAAACTTTTCAGGTATTTATCGAACTGGGAAAGCACCCATCTAAAAGTTCTGTCCAATCTTAACCGCAAAATACTTGAACGTGCACTTCAAGACGACATCTATTAATCCGGAGCAACTCATGATAAAAAATAAAAAGATTATTTCATTGTCAATATTCATGTCCCTTGGACTTTTAGGTCTTCTATTCCCGGCCGTTGGTGCAAGCCTCCCCGGGATAGAAAAATATTTTAATGTCGGCTTGAGCTCATCAGGAATAGTATCGTCGCTTGTGCAGCTTGGTTATGCCCTGTTCTGTTTCACAGGCGGAATTCTCAGTGATTTCTTCGGTAAAAAACGAGTTCTGGTTATAGGCGCCTTCATTTACGGGGCTTCCGGGATTCTGCTCGCTTTCTCACAAAGCTGGATGCTAACCACTGCGCTCTTTTTTATCTTCGGCTCGGGCAGCGGTCTCATATTCATTGCTTCCAACACTTTAGTGATTGATATCTTTCCAAAAAAGCCGGGAACCTTTTTAAATATTCATCATACTTTTTTCTCTCTCGGCTCTCTGATAGCACCTATTATAGTTAGAAGCCTGCTGATGAACGGTTTTTCATGGTTTTCCATTTTTCGAATTCTTGGGTTCATGTCGCTTGGGCTGGGAATAATAATTCTGCTTTCAAGGATGGATCTTCATACTACAAAGCCCTCCCTTAACTCAAAAACAACTGACATCCCTCTTAAAATAAGATATCAGAAGGTTCTTAAAGAAAAGCGCTTCATCCGTCTACTTGTCATTGTTTTTCTGGCGATCGGCGTTCAGTTCGGAATTATTTATCTGCTGGTATCCTTCCTGATAAAGGTAAGAGAGCTTGACTTTGGAGATGCCAGCCTTGTCATGTCTGCATTTTTCGCTCTGATCCTGCTTGGCCGCTTAAGCTGCAGCTATCTTGTCAGCCGCATATCTTCGTACAGGGTTGTACTCGTGCTTCTCGTTATGCTGGTTCTTACCCTGATCTTCGGTTGGTTGACGAGGGGTGCGATTTCATATGTCCTGTTTGCACTGACAGGGCTGGCGTCATCAGGACTGATGCCCACATTAATTTCGATAGCCAGTTCTACACTTGAACCGGAAATAAGGGCTTCAGCGCTTGGCTTACTCTCAATGGCGGGAGGAATAGGAGGAATGGTTGTGACGTTATCCATAACAGAGCTGGCAGATTATATCGGTTTCAATAATTCTTTTACCATCATGATAGTATTATCAATCATATCAGTGATTTTATTTGTCAGAATTATCAGAACAGCAGTGAAGGTTTAGCTTTCTAACTCTGCGCCTTATACATTGAATACATCTCTTTTTCTATATCAAGGATATGTTCGAGCATAATCTTTCGGGCCCGTTTGCTGTCTCCATCTTTAATCCCATCGAGTAACTCTTTATGGAAACTCAGTGATTTCGGTTTTATAGTCATACTACCGTGCAGAACCGAAGACTGCTCCTGCTTGAGGGCGAGATGGATACTCTGCATCAGTTCAATTATCAATCGGTTTCCCGTACCTGAAAAAATGTGCTGATGAAAACGGCCGTCAGCTTCGATAAAAATATCAAGATCATCCTTGTTGTCCCGCATTGTTTGATACTCTTTCTCAAGTTTTTCAATTATATGATCTTCCTGCCGTTCTGCCGCCAGTGCAGAAGCTTCAGGTTCCATAATTTTACGAACCTCAATCATCTCCATTGCATCCCGATACCCTTCAAAACGATCAAGAAAACTTCGCATAATAGCCTTTTCACGGGCCGTTTCGGTTACAAATGTATTTCTGCTGTTATTACGGTCAATCAGCCCAAGATAAAACATTACTTTCATTGCCTCGCGGATTGTGCCCCGGCCGACACCGAACATCTCGGCAAGCTTTGTTTCTGAAGGCAGTTGATCTCCTGGCTGCAGTTCACCAGAGACAATCTTTTCTTTTACATTTTCAATTATTTCTTCAGGCACTGAAAGCCTTGTTACTCGTTCAAATTCCATATCATACTTTCCTTTTAAATGAGAATATCTAAGAGTATATCATGGAAAGCTAATATCGCAACCAAATGTTCTAGATTAATACAGTCATACTATTGAACAAAAAACCCGTTTGAAGATTCAGGATCTTCAAACGGGCTATATAATGGAAAATAATTGAAAATATAAATGCTTTCTCTATTTCAAAACATCTGGATTAGCCACTTTTTCAGGCGCCTCCCCATTGAAAAATGCCACTACTCTTTTTACTCCGCCCATCGCCATCCTTACGACACATTCTTTTGTCAAAGCAGCAGTATGAGGAGTAAGAATAACATTGTCTACTTTCAGAAGCGGATTGTCATCTTCTACCGGCTCGCTGTTGAAAACATCAAGACCGGCGCCTCCGATTTCGTCTTCCGTCAGAGCTTTAACGAGATCAGGCTCATTTATTATTCCACCCCTGGAAGTATTTACTATGATAGATGTATTTTTCATCATCTTGAAACTGCCATAGCTTATCATATCACGGGTGGCCTCCGTCAGAGGAACATGAATAGACACAAAGTCGGACTGCTTAAGTACTGATTCCAAATCTACAAACTCAACCCAGGATTCATATTTCTTTTTAACTTCATCAGGAAGATATTCATCATGAGCAATAATTCGACAGTTAAATGAGTTATAACAGATATCAGCAAGCCTGGAGCCAATACGACCAAAACCCAGAAGACCTAATACTTTTCCGCCCATATCATTGGAAGGATTAGTATATCTGACTCTGAAACCCTTATTTCTTACTTCGTTATCAAGCATCTTGAGGTTCTTGGTAAGAGACATTATCATCGCCAGTGCGTGCTCGGCGACACTGTCGGTATTGGCCCCTAAACTTGATGAGACAATAACACCGTTTTCGGTAGCCGATTTAAGATCTACATTATCAACACCTGCTCCTGTTCTGCTGATAGTTTTCAGGTTTGTTCCTTTTGAAATCAGTTCATCTGTAAACTTGATCCCGGTTCTCAATACAACAGCTTCGGCTTCAGGAAGCTGTCTTGAGACCTCCTCAACCGTACATTCAGAACATTTAATAAGCTCACACCCGTTATCAAGAAGATACTGCTCTGCCTCCTGCTCAATGGGCTGAGGCAGTAAAACAGTCTTTTTATATGACATAACTTTCTCCTATTTAATAAACTTTGCTATCGATTCTACAATCTGATCAACACTCAAGCCACAGGACTCCAGTAGAGGTTCATAGGGACCATTACCTACCCATTCATCTTTAATACCAAGACATTTAACAGGTACAGGATTATGTTCAGCACAATGCTGAGCTACAGCACTTCCAAATCCGCCGCTGATATAATGCTCTTCCAGAGTTACAATCCTGCCTGTTTTTGCCGCACATTTTGAAATCAAATCGCGATCCAGAGGCTTGATTGTATGCATATCTATCAATTGCACACTTGCACCCTGTGTTTCAAGCTTTTCACAGGCTTCTACAGCATAAGCAAGCATAGTACCGGTAGCTATCAACGTTACATCGCTGCCGTCGCGCAGTTCAATACCTTTTCCAATTTCGAAGTCCATCGACTCATCATAGATGACCGGCATCGCGGGACTGCCGATACGTATATACATAGGACCGTAGGTGTCGGCGGCTACAAGTATTGCCTTCCTGATCGACACAGGGTCGCCGGGATTAAGGATTGTCATTCCCGGAATAGTCTGCAGCATGGCAAAGTCATCGATCGAATGATGGGTCGGTCCGAGATCCGAATAGGTAATGCCGGAACATCGACCGACAACCTTCACATTAGTCTCCATATATCCCAAGTCATCTTTAAGCATCTCAAACGGTCTGCCGGTGACAAAGGGTGCAATCGCCGCGTAAAACGGCACCCAGCCGGTAGTCGCGAGACCTGCAGCATATCCGACAGCGCCCTGTTCCATAATTCCGTATTCTATGTGTCGTTCCGGAAACTCATTTTTAAACGCGGTAAGCTGAGAGCCGCCGGAACTGTCAGTCGATATAGCAAGAACGCGATCATTTTTCTGTCCTGCTTCAAGAAGCGCGTCTCCGAAAACAACTCTGGGATTCAATGCCCCTTTACTCATACAGCTCCCCCTTCCATTGCAGCAAGCTCAGCCCGCTGCTTCTCAAAATAAGAATCTGCTTCTGCAAGTTCCTCGTCGGTCACTTTCCAATAATGATAACCAGCCTTCCCCTCGGCAAATGAAAGGCCCTTTGATTTAACGGTCTTTGCAATCACAGCAGTGGGCTTTCCAACTGTTTCAGCCGCAGCTGTTACCGCATCGACTATTTCGTTCAAATTGTGACCGTCTATAGTAATCACTGACCAACCGAATGCATCAAGCTTTTCAGCAAGCGGGGAATAATTCATTACATCTGCTGTATTTCCACCGATTTGCAGTCCGTTCCAGTCTATAAAAGCTGTTAAATTGTCCAACTTGTGATGTGAGGCTGCAGCAAAAGCTTCCCAGTTGGAACCTTCGGCAAGCTCGCCGTCACCCATTACGGTAAAGACCCTTGCATCCGAACCGTGGAGTTTCAACCCCTGCGCCATGCCGCCTGCAATAGACAGGCCATGGCCCAGAGCACCGGTATTTGCTTCCACACCCGGAATCTTCATATTAGGATGCCCCGGGAGCAGGCTGCCAATAGAGCCGTATGTATCCAGCACTGAATGCTTGATAAAACCCTTTTCAG
>DMKD01000147.1:0-157 GCA_003454605.1 Spirochaeta sp.
ATACAGATGTTTGCAGCCGCTGGAGGGAAGAATAAATTAGCAGTTCATCTGAAGATCGACACCGGCATGGGAAGAATTGGATGCCGGGCTGACCAGGCTCCCGACCTTGCCCGGATGATATCTAAAACCCCGGGAATCGTACTTGCCGGCGTATGTA
>DMKD01000147.1:220-10736 GCA_003454605.1 Spirochaeta sp.
CAAAAAATCAGATAAAATTATTTGCGAAAACCGTTGAAGGCATGAAAGAGGCCGGAATCGAGACCGGAATTATTCACGCCGCTAACTCCGGCGCAATCCTTAATTATCCGGAATCTCATTTTGACATGGTGAGACCCGGTATCTTTGCATACGGATACCTGCCCGGTGGAAAAAAGGGACTGATTCGGGAACTTCCGCAAGACCTGCTCCCGAAACCCGTCATGAGTCTTGAATCAAGACTCATGCATATTAAAAAGGTGCCCGCCGATACTGATATCTCATACGGTCGCAGATACCGCACGGCTGAAGAGACCTGGATAGGCACAATTCCGGCCGGTTATGCCGACGGATACACAAGGATGCTCACAAACAAGGCTAAAATTCTGATTGAGGGCCATCTTTACCCAGTTGCAGGAACGGTATGCATGGATCAGCTGATGGTGGACTTAGGATCAGAACTGAGAGTAAAACTCTATGACAGGGTAATAATGTTCGGCAGTGAAGAGGGTGCTGAGACAGCCGCCGACCTCACCGCCGTTACCGGAACAATTCCATATGAACTTCTCTGCGGCATCTCGAAGAGAGTACCGAGGATATTCGACTAGAACTTTCCCCCGGGGATGTTTGCCTGAGGCATTGAGCCCGCACCTAAAGGATTCGGTCCCATCATCATATCATCAAAGAAAGAAGGCGAATCAAAACCGCCGGGATTGGCTGCCCGGCTGATATTCATATAAAGCTTGATGCAGTATCTGACGTCGGCGAGTTTGTTTTTGATTTCGAGCTTTCTTCCGGAGAATTCATCAAAGAAATCGTCTGACGAATAGTTTCTTTCAATCATTGTCCTGCCGATTCCCTGCTTATGATATTTCTCAAGTACCTGCACGGCATAGAATGAATGCTCAAAAAGGGGCAGAATGCTCCTCATCATTATCATTTCATCAGAGGTTTCCGCCTTAACGGTGATCATCTTGGAAGAGAATCCGCTCTGATTTTCCTCAAGGCCGTAGGTTTCAAGCTGACTCTTGACTGCAAGAAGATTATCATATGCTTCGAGAAATCTCGGGAGATAATTTGTGTACTGGGCAGAATACCCTTTCACGAAGGTATCGGCTCCGGAACGGAAAATCTCTTCCCTTTTGTTGGTCCAGTACGCGCCATAGAGATTTTCATCCCCTACATCAATATCAACCCTCGAAAGTGAACTGCCGGATCTCTTTTCTACGACAGACCCGGGCATAGCAAAACGTTCCATTTTGCGATCATCCTCACAGGCCACCTTCCCTTCAACGCAGGTAACAAGAACCGACCCCTCGGGCGCTCTCTGTACGCTGAAATCTGTTCCTCTGACTCCCATTACTGTACTCTCGGTTCTGACATTCAGCTCTTCATTTCCGGTCAGTTTCTGGACCTTTAGAGCCAGAGACCCCGACATCATCGTCAGATTTGTCTTGGAGGAGCCCCCCATTTTAGCAGTATCGAAGTAGAAGGCAGTGTCATTCTCAACCTTTATCAGGGTACCGCGGGTCTTGTGACTGACAACCTCGATCTCCACAAAACCGTCGTATCCGGTTTCGATCAGATCATAATTATAGATTTCCAGTCCGATATCGGAATCCCATAACTCGAGTATTTCACCATCCCGCTGAAGGTCAACTATACCTTCAATATAGACAATCTGCCCGACAGGATCGGCTGCAAAGGCTGCCGCTGTAACAAAACACAGTAAAACTGCAAAAAATACCGTTAAAATTCGATTCTTTTTATTCATCTTTTTGTCCGCCTTTTCGTATTAATTATAACACACACAGGACTAGACATCAGCCCCGGCCCACAACTTCACAAGATTGATAACCGTTTTGTACGATTTTTCCATTGTACTCAGTACAGCCCATTCATTTTTGCTGTGATAATTATGCCCACCGGTAAAAACGTTGGGGGTAGGTATTCCCATCTCAGCAAGCCGGGCTCCGTCGGTGCCGCCCCGAATAATCTCGGATGTGGTGACAACACCAGCCTGTTCTGCTGCTTGAAACAGATAATTCATGCCTTTAGGCACCTTATCCATATGTTCGCGCATATTCAGGTACTGTTTATTCTCTTTAACACTGACTTTTCCGCCGGGATACATCGCCTCGACCGCCGAAGCAAGGGTTTTTAACGCTTCGATTCTGCGCTCAACCTCCGTAAGCTCAAAATCACGAAGATAAACTACAAGTTCAGCCTTACTCAGCTGTGCTTTCATTTCCAAAGGACAGTAATAACCGAACCGATCATCGGTAGCCTCGGGGCTTTCCGCCTGAGGAAGCATACTTACAAAGGATGACGCCATTGTAACTGCGTTGACTAACCGACCGCGCGCATCTCCGAGATGAATTACCGATCCTTCAAAATTAATCTCGGCAGAATAGGCGTTGAAACATTCAGAATCGATTTCGCCCTCTTCACCGCCGTCGAGGGTGTAGCAGAACACGGATTTCAGCTTTTCCCGTGGAAAATGATCCATACCCTTACCGGTTTCCTCATCCGGAGTAAACACAATCTCGACTGTCCCGTGCTTGACATCCGGATTTTCGGTAAAATACTTTACAGCGGTCATTATTTCGGCAACTCCGGCCTTATCGTCAGCACCAAGCAGGGTTGTTCCATCGGATGTTATTATCGTTTCTCCCTTATATTGTCCCAAATGCTTATCATCTGCAGGCTCAATTACCGTCCCGCCTTTCAGCACAATCGGTTTGCCGTCATAATTCTCATGAATCTGCGGTTTTACATCAGTGCCGGAAACATCGGCAGCAGTATCCACATGAGCCATAAGACCTATCACCGGAGCTTCTTTTTCCATATTTGATTCAAGCCGGGCGATCAGATATCCTTGCTCGTTGAGGTCAATATCAGTAATTCCAAGTTCTTCAAGCTCAGACTCTAGAAGTCTGAGCAGATTCCACTGGCATTCAGTTGTCGGACAGGTATCATTATGCACATCCGAGGTAGTTGTGATTTCCGCATAACGGACAAAGCGTTCGAGTAGTTCTTTCATGGGGTTATGATACTCCCTGCTGTTGGTGAAGTCAACTTGAGCAATCGCCTCCAGAGATAATTATGCAGTAAAACAACATATTATCAGTTTTCGCTTAAATAGCTTTATATTGGAAGAGCTTGAGTATATAATCTCTAGGTATGAAACGAGTACCTGTAACTATACTTGCCGTATTAATTCTGTTTTCAGCCGCTTCATGTATATCAATTGAAGATATGGCCATGAACGCTGCCGCTGATATGCTTTCATCTGAGACTGGCGGAGCAAACATCTTCACGGTGGATGACGATCCACAGCTGATTGCCGATGCTCTGCCTCTTGCCCTGAAACTCTACGAGATGGTTCTTGCATCCAAACCGGAACATGCTGAAATGCAGTATGCCACCGGTAAAAATTTCATAATGTATGCCAATGCCTTCATTCAGACTCCTGCAGGCATGCTTCCCGATGAAGAATATCTGGAACAGGGAATAATGCTCGCCCGGGCAAAAAAAATGTATATCAGAGGCCGCGATTATATAATCTCCGGTATTGAGCTAAAATATCCGGGTTTCACCGAAGCTGTCGACGGCGGAAGACTTGATGAAGCTGTTGCCATGTTTAACGAACCGGAAGACGCGGGAATGCTTTACTGGGCAGGAAGCGCATGGATTGGCGCATACAGCTGCGATCCCTTTGATTTTGAGTTGGCAAGCGGATTGTACGTTCCAGCTGCAATGCTGCTCAGAGGACTTGAGCTTGATGGAGGGTTCAACAAGGGCTCGATTCACGATGTACTGATTCAGGTATACAGCAGCCTGCCTTATTCGCATATAATAAAAGCCGCTGAACAGGCTCCGGAGACTATCGGCAAATTTAATGATGAGTACTACGGCAGCCTTGGAATATCCGGCAGCCTCGAAGATAAAACCAGATACCACTTCGAAACATCGCTCGAACTTTCCGGCGGCCAGAACCCCGGAACCTACTGCAGCTATGCTTCGTCAGTATCGGTTAGAAATCAGAATTATAAGGAATATAAGCAACTGCTTGAGAAAGCACTTGCAGTAAACCCTTCCGATAATCCGGAAAATGAACTAGTTGTCACAATATACCAGGACAAGGCGGGCTGGATGCTTGAGCACGCTGAAGATTTTTTCATCAGTTTGGAGGAATAATTATGAAGAAACGATTTTTAATATTATCAATAATACTGCTTACTGCAGCCGTTTTTCAGATCAACGCAGCGACCTTTAAAATGGCAAGCCTTCTCCCGGAAGGAACTGAGTGGGATAATGCGTTGAAAAAGATGGCCGGGGACTGGAGAACAATCTCGGGTGGAAGAGTCAAGGTTAAAATATATCCCGGAGGAATTGCCGGCGGAGAGGCCGATGTCATCAGAAAGATGAGAATAGGTCAGATAGACATGGCTGTTCTCACTGCAGTGGGTATAACCGCAATTGTTCCCGACACCTTCGCAATGAGTATGCCTTTCATGTTTGAAACAGAGGAGGAGCTCGATTTCGTTGTCGAAGAGATCGCACCGATATTTGACGAAGCCTTCCTCGAAAAAGGTTTCATCATGCTGACATGGTCTAAATCAGGCTGGGTCAATTTTTTCTCGAAGGACAGGGTCGTCGAACCAAGAGACCTGATGAGGGTGAAACTCGCAGGTTCAGTTACTCAGCCTGAATTAGCCGAAGCATTCAAGGGTATGGGATTCAATGTTATAGGAGTTGATCTGCCGGATGCTCTCATGGCACTTCAGAGCGGGATGGTAGACGCCTGTTACACCGCACCAATGCTGGCAGCATCTTACCAATGGTTCGGAATAGCCGACAATATGCTGGATCTTAAAATAGCACCCGTACTAGGCGGCATAGTGATCAGCGAGCGGTCATGGCGAAAGGTTCCAGATAAAAATAAAGAGGAATTTATTCAGGCAGCGGTCTCCATGTCGGAAGGCTTTTACAAAGAAGCCGTAAGGATGGAGGAAAAGGCCATTGATGTCATGCTTGACAACGGCCTGATCATCAACAATCAGGACTCCGGGACAAGAGATAACTGGCGAGACCTGCTCGGTGAAGACTTTTCAGGTTTTGTAGGTGACGGAGCATTAGTTTCAACCGACAGTTTCAACAAGGTATCTTCAATGCTTGAAGAATTCAGGAGCAGACAGTAGTTGGAACAAAAAAACAGAATATTCAGACTTTTAGAGAACAGAGCTGCTGAGATTGTCCTGCTCGCCCTTGCATTTATCCCCTGTATCCAGATGCTGATCAGAGTTTTATTCTCAACCGACATCCCTGCATATGACGGACTTATAAAGCATCTTACCCTCTGGACCGCCCTGATTGCAGGCATGATCACTACCCGTGAAAAGCAGCACATCAGCCTGGGATTTAATGACAATCTTCCTGAGGGGAGATTCCGATCATTCATCGACAATTCGGTTGTCATTGTGGGCTCCGCGATATCTATTGCAACCGCAATTGCCGCCTTATCTTTTTCGATTATCGGTTTTGATTCGGATCAGAAACTTGGATTCGTATCACTGAATCTGTTAAGCGGCATTATAGCTGTCTCCCTCGCGGTAACGGGAATCAGATTTATTACAAATCTCGAGAACAGAAAAAAAATACTCATGCCGATCGGTATCATTCTCGGCATAATACTCGCACTGCCGACGATTATCAATCTGATGTATCTCACACCTGTCATGCCGCCTATCTGGCTGGAGGATGCCTTAACCGGCTTTTACATCTTTTTTGAAACTGCGGATATAATAATCGTGCTCATCCTTATAGTGCTTACTGTATTCGGCCTGCCGATCTTTATCCTGCTCAGCGGCGCCGCGTATATTCTTTTTGCCGGAACCTGGAGTGTTGCCGAGGTTATTCCAAACGAGATCTACAACCTGCTGACAGGCTCGGCAATTCCTGCAATACCGCTGTTTACATTCACCGGTTTCATTCTATCGGAAGGCAAGAGCGGACAGAGGCTTGTGGATTTCTTCAGAGCTTTTATCGGACGGATGCCCGGCGGACTGGCAATCATGACAGTTCTTGTATGCGCCTTCTTTACAACCTTCACCGGGGCTTCGGGGGTAACAATACTAGCTCTCGGAGGATTACTGTCGTATATAATGATGAACAGCGGGGAATATTCCGAGAAGTTCACCAAGGGATACATCACTTCTGCGGGAAGTATAGGCCTGCTCTTTCCGCCGAGTCTTCCGATTATCATGTACAGCATACAGGCGAAGATCAGCATTAAAGAGATGTTTTTAGGCGGAATAGTGCCCGGTGTAATTCTTGTAGCGGCACTGTCGATCATGGGAATCTTTCACGCCCACAAGGCACGTAAATCAGGCCACGGCCACATAGACGAAAAGCAGATACCGAAACGCCTTATTTCTCTGCGCAGAGCATCGGGAGATCTGATGCTGCCTGTTATTATCCTCGTTCTTTATTTCGGGGGGATCACAACCCTGGTTGAAACCGGCGCCGTCGCAGTAATCTATTCACTTTTCATTGAGGTTGTAATATACCGCCAGCTGAAACTGAAAGATTTGACGAGAATTATCAGCAAAGCGGTACCTGTAATCGGCGGAGTGCTCATGATAATAGCCATGGCCAAAGGGCTGTCGTACTTTATTGTTGACGCCGAGGTCCCAATGCTGCTGACCGATTTCTTCAGCACATACATACATTCGCCACTGGTATTTCTGCTGCTTCTGAATGCTGTTCTTCTCATCACCGGCTGTCTGATGGATATCTTTTCAGCAATTATGGTAGTGGCACCACTGATTATTCCGCTAGGAGAGATGTACGGCATCCACCCGGTTCAGCTCGGTATAATATTTCTCGCAAACCTGCAGCTTGGATACCTGACCCCTCCAGTCGGCCTGAATTTGTTTCTTGCATCCTATGCATTCGAGACCCCGCTTGCAAAGATATACAGGGGAGTAATACCATTCTTCCTTGTGCTGCTGGCAATGGTGCTGCTTATAACATACGTGCCGTGGTTCTCACTCGGACTGATAGGCTGATACTGGCCGCAGCCCGGAATCAGCTGAGGAATTCCCTTCGTTTCCTGCTGCTCACCGGTTTGAGCGGCAGCCAGGAAGAACTGAGCTTCCTCCAGGCCTTATAATCTTTATATTTTGACGCGGTTATCGACTCTGCAAAAATAGTACTGCCGGCAAACAAAGCAACCAGAACCAGAGCACCAATACCACTGAAGTGAAGCCCTCCGGATACGGCGACCAGGAGAAAGTAAATAACAACCCACTGCCCCATTTCACAGACATAATTGGGATGCCGGGAATATTTCCAGATTCCGAATGTATTGAACCCGAGTCTATACCGCCGTTGGCTCATCCATGGTTCAGCTTTCCTCCGCCGGTAGAATCGCAGCTGGAGAACATCGGAGTACAGCTCACAGCTCAGGAGCAGAAGATGCAGAGCATACAGAATCCATTCAGCGGGAACAACCGCCCCCTTGATGCTTCCGTAATAATACATAGGCAGGGTGAACATGAATATAAGAACAAGCTGAAACCCGCTTATAAAAAAAAAGTTGAACAGCTCAAACAGGAAACGGTTTGTAATCTTTCCACGAAGAACTTCCCAGCGGTAATCTTCACCGGTAAATCCTTTTGTGAACGAGAATGAATATCCGCCCTTAACAGCAAAGTTTACCGAAAGTCGAATACACCATAGCAGCACAAGGATGAAAGCAATTATATACCTTGGATTACCTAAAAAACCTGGCATCCAGATTAGCATGTAAACAGCGGGCAATACCGACCACAACCTGTCCACCGTTGAATAGTTTCGTGTGAATAAACCATAAATAAACGAAACTGCAATTGCCGCCCCAAGAATTACGACTGATATTGTAAGACTCGTCATTTTTCAATTTCCTCCAATAATTTCGCATGATGATAAATAGATTCTAACATATCTACATATTGAATACATGATATTTAAGTTATAGATTATCCGCATAGCTGATCGAAAAAAACTACTATTTTTGTGTACCGGTAATTTATGCCGGAGCCAGAGGGCTGAGGCCGGTGTAGATATTTCCGGCCACGAAAGCTGAAATGTGAAAGATTTTATTGATGTCGGGGTGAACTTCGATTATGTGATAACCGTCTGCGACCATGTGGCAGAGACCCGCCCGGTTTTTACTGAGAATACGGCGACTGAAGAGGAGGCTCTCGGACATTACAGAAGGATTCGCGACGAGATTAAAGCCTACGTCGAAACATTACCCGCAGCCCTGGAGTAATCTCCGGCTATCCTTTTAACATCCTCATCTACAAGAGCAAGCCAGTCATTACGCTCGGCTTCACTGCTCTCCGATACGATCCTGAACATTCTGCGGTGAAATTTTTCGACTCCGCAGAAACCGAATATACACTGCTTCCAGATACTCTCAAGCGGATCTCCGAAATAATCTTTTTCCCGATCCTCAGGCGTATTTGCGGTATTGTAAACGATACCATACTTGCCCTCAAGCTTCGCAATCGGCAGTCCGCTCAGCGCCCCTTCCGGCATATCATAGGCATAGGGTGGTCGAACTACCCGGTCGACCCAACCCTTAAGGATTGCCGGGGGCTGTCCCCACCAGTTTGGATGTATAAAAAACAGCAGATCAGACTGCATCAGCTCATTGGCATACTGCAGTACGAGCGGGTCGGTGGACGGTGCCTTGCCAAGCTCCCCTTCGGTCAGGACCGGATTAAAACCTTCTTTGTAGAGATCATGACAGAATGCTTCAACACCGGCCGCGGTCAAACTCTCCGAAACCTGATTATAGATTGCATGGTTAAAACTCTCATCGTATGGATGTGCTAATAATACACTCGCTTGCACTTTTTTCTCCCCGCTCTTATACCCAATCGAGCTTTTTTTTAGTGAATTCATTGACATCTTTGCCCGTATTTATTACATCATCACGTTCAATCATGATAATTTCACATAGCTCGTCTGCAACCGGTTTATGCTCGAGGCCTCTATCGACAACATACATCTCACCTTCAGAAAGCTCAATAGTGCCGCTGCGCAGCTCTATTTTCATCTCACCCTTATGAACTATAAAAATTTCATCTGCTTCAGTATGAGAGTGCCATATGTATTCCCCCTTGATTTTGCCGAGCTTCACAACATACTCTATATTATCAATTATTTCATTAACTAATTAGCAGTTTATCATAATATCCGCATCTTCCCGTATCAGCAATATCTGTTCGCTCCGACTGACGAGCGAAACCCAAATTGACGGCGGCATTCGTTTAGGAATTCGATGCTTTGATGCAGCCGCGATAGAGGTTGATTCCATAGGAGCATAAAAACCATGAGTTGACCATCTTATGCTTTCGCAGTATTGATTTGACAGTTATCTCATTTATCATCTGATTTTTGGCAGCCAGCGGTTAACCATGGCCGAATAGAGAACCCATTTCTGACCGAAGGCGGCCATCAGCTTTGGTTCTTCATATTTTACGACCCTTAAATGAAATGCCGCTGCGGCTGCAACTCCGTATAAAAGCAGCAGGGGTGATGAAAAAAGAAGGCTCAACCCGATTATAAGCAGAAGAACTCCGATGTACATTGGATTCCTGCAGAACCGGTACAGGCCCGTGACTACAAGATACTCCGGAGGATCCCATGGAGCCAGAGTTCCCCCGCCCTGAGTATAAAAATCACGGATGCAGATTCCAGTAATGACGATTCCCGGGATCAGAACAATGATGCCTGGTAGAAAAACAGGCTGCCGCCAGGGGTCAAGTACTAATATCAAAGCCGGAATCAGACCTGCAGCCGATAAAGGAAGAATAAGGACCGCAGCCAGTGTTCG
Source organism: Spirochaeta sp. (assembly GCA_003454605.1). Taxonomy (GTDB): domain Bacteria; phylum Spirochaetota; class Spirochaetia; order UBA9216; family UBA9216; genus Thalassospirochaeta. The sequence goes on from DMKD01000147.1 coordinate 10,110, forward strand.
AATCAAAAGATTATCAGAATCATTTTTCATAAATGAATTATAACATCGTGACGGATGTTTAATGTTGAAACTTTTGTGAAAACATTAGAAGTCTATATTGAATCCGGAGGGGTTTTGTATGATAATTTAAGGCAGGAGCCCTCAGCATGCATTCCCTCACCGAAAAACTCATCCACCGCCGCAAAGCAGTTCTGTTTATTGGAATCGCTATAACCGTTTTCTGGGCATTAAACATGCTCAACATCCGTATCGACGGCAGTTTCACTACCGTTCTTCCGGAAACCGATCCTGATTTTCTGTTTAACAGGACGGTAGAAGAAGAATTCGGCTCTTCCGATGAAGTAATTATCCTGATACAAAGTGATGAGACTGTATACAGCCGTGAAACAGCAGAATTAATCACTGTACTTTCTAATAAGTTAGCCGGGTATGATGAGATTGACGGCGATAAAATAATAAACATGCTGAAGGTATCAAATTTCAGCCAGCCTGAGAATGACGGCTGGGAGAAGGCACTGGGCGACCTTAAAGAGTTCATGGTCACCGATCCGCTTGCGGCAGGCACAGTCACCGGCACAAACGGGAAATCAACAATGATTATGGCCCCTGTTTCGGGTGAACTTTCAC
>DMKD01000440.1 GCA_003454605.1 Spirochaeta sp.
TACTAAATCAGATAAACCACCTGAATCCGCATCTGAAAAACTATAATCATCCTGAATAAGATCTTCTTCATAATAAAGAATACGGCTGCAGTATGGACAAAAATGTATTTCCTCCCCTGCATGTACATCATTCTGAAATTGAGCAGGAAGGACCATATGGCATCCTGTACAGACATAGTCTTTTACAGGAACAATACCGACACCGGATTTACTCTTGATGATTCTTTCGAATTTGAATAGAATTTCACTGTCCATTTCCGGAGTTGTGATTTTTTCCTGCTCTTCGAGTTCAGAAAGCAGCTGTTTTTTTGACTCACTCTCATTCTGATTTTTCTCTTCTTCAGCAGCAAGATCCTCTTCCTGCTGATCAATGAGATTTTCATCTCTTTCAAGCATGTACTTGAACTCTTCAAGATCTTTTTCAGATTTGATGATATCCTTTCTGCATTCCTGCTCTTTCTCGGTTGCGTCTTTGATTTCTTTATCGAGTACTTCGTATTCACGTTGAGTTTTTATCTCATCCATCTGCTTCTCGAACTGTTCTCGCTGAGCTTCTGCTTCAGCAAGCCTTATACGTAGATTTCCAATTCTCTTTTTAGTGTTTTCCACTTTCTCGTTCTTCTCGATATAAGTCTTTTTCAGTCTGTTTAAAAGCTCAGTTTTAGTAACCATAGCCTTGGGAATTTCATTAATATCCCGCTCTATCTCATATTTTTTGGATAGAATATCCTGCAGTTCTTTAAGTTTTTCAAAAATGTCATGTTTCATTACGGCATCCCCTTTATATCGATTCGCGTATCAATTGTCTATGTAATCTTTGAGTCTTCGGCTTCTTTTCGGATGTCTCAATCGTCTTAGAGCCTTTGCCTCTATCTGTCTAATTCTTTCTCGTGTGACGTTAAAATATAATCCGACCTCTTCGAGGGTCAGCGAATACCCGTCTTCAAGGCCAAACCGCATTTTGAGCACTTCCTGTTCTCTCGGAGGAAGTGTACACAGGACATCCTGAAGTTGTTCCTGCAGCAGTTTAAATGCTGTCTGATTCGCGGGATTCTCAACATCCTTATCTTCAATAAAATCTCCAAGCAGAGAATCTTCTTCTTCACCGATTGGTGTTTCAAGAGAAATAGGTTCTCTTGCAACATTTTTTACAGATTTAACTCTGAGAACCGACCAGCCGAGTCTCTCAGCAATTTCCTCATCTGAAGGTTCCCGCCCGAGAAGCTGCATAAGCTGTCTTGATTCACGAACAACCTTGTTGATCTGCTCAATCATGTGAACAGGAACTCTGATTGTTCTGGCCTGGTCGGATATTGATCTGGTAATTGCCTGGCGTATCCACCATGTGGCATAGGTTGAAAACTTATATCCTTTTCGATATTCAAATTTTTCAACGGCCTTAATAAGACCAATATTGCCTTCCTGAACAAGGTCGAAGAAATGAAGTCCCCTGTTTGTGTATTTCTTTGCAATACTTACAACAAGACGAAGGTTAGCCTGAATTAGCCTGTCTTTGGCCTTTTTCATCATAACCTTACCGCGGTTGATCTCTTCAGAACGTTCGATGATCCGGTCGATATTTTCTTCAAATTCAATTTCAAGCTGGTTGAGTTTTTTATCAGCAACCTGTACCTGTCTGATTTTTTCTTTGATTTCCTCAGCGTTCAAACCAAGTTCTTCTTCAATATCTCGTCTTTTCGCAGTCTGAGCGAGCCCCCGGCCTAAAGTTCTAAGTTCCCGCATTGAGTTCACTTTTAAACGACGCTCTATCTTCTGCTGCTTCTTCTGATATTTCTTAATTTTTTCGGCAGCTATTGTAAATCTGTCTGAAAAATAAAGGATCTCTTCCTGATGAATATCGATATCATTGATCTTTTTAAGAAGACTTTTTCGTTTTTTAACGATTTCCTCGTCATTTATAACATCTCCGCCTTTTTCAACTATACCGTTCTTTAGTTCCATATAGTTTTTAAGCTGAGGTCTTATTTCTTTCAGCTTCTCACGGTAAAACTGGGTAAGTCTTCTTCTTTCTGCGAGAAATTCAGAAATTTCTTTTTTGCTGAGATCGAGATCCCTCGGATCTACCTTTGAAAAGGTTTTTATCATCAGGTTGTTAAACTCCGGAATAACCATACCGGAATTTTTTATAACTTCCTTGATGATATTTTCACCTTCTTCCATCTGCTTCGAAAGTTCAACTTCCTGTTCAGCGGTAAGGAGATTTTCTTTTCCGATCTCGCGAAGGTACAGACGTATCGGGTCATCAATAGATGACTCTTTTTCACTGTAAACTAACCGCTTTTTCTGGGCAGGTTCTTCAACCTCTGGTTCTGCAGGTTCGCTTTCTTCATCTACTTCAGTTTCTGTGATCTCTTCATCTTCTTCATCCTCAAGAATTTCTTCAAGGTCCTCGGGTGGTCCCGAGTGAATTGACGGATCCTCAACAATGCTTACTTTATTCTTTTCGAGAAGAGCAATTATCTCTTCGATCTTGTCCGAATTAACGATGCTGTCCGGCAGCATATCATTAATTTCACCATAAGTGACGCTCTTCTTGTTCTTTGCATATTCCAGCAGCTTTTCTACAGCAGGTTCGGTCTGCAATTCTGACATTATATTCCTAACCTCAGTTTTTCAATTTCCTGATCTATAAAGATCTTTTCGGAGAGAAGTTCAATTTCATTAACATCTCCTTCAGTTATGGATGAGACATTCTTCAATTTTCTGACGATTTCCTCTCTTTTCTTCAACAGACTATTTTTCTTTATTTTCTTCACAGAATCCTTAATCAATTCATCACTGTTTATACTGTATTCTTCGGATGTTACTTTCTCTGCTATCAGAGATGTTAATTCTTCATCCGCCAATCTGTTCAGAACTGAATCTATTCCGGTTTCCTCGTTCCTGTAACATTCCTCCAGGGCAATATATATCTTCCTTGCTCTTTCATCACAAAGATCGTCAATATCTATCTTACCCCGAACCCAGGCATATTCTTCTCTGCTCACAACGACAGCTATTAAAAGAAACAATTCCGAAGAAATTTTACTCTTCTTAACCCGTCGATTGTCTGCAGGCTGATTATTTTCAGGTTTTCTCCGCCCTCTTCTCAGGTCCTTATAGACCGAAGCAGTATCCACACCAAGTCTGGCAGCTATCTCGTTAATGCAGCCGTCGCGCCTCACTTCTGAGCCGAGACTGTTGAGATAATCCTCCATCTTGCGGATAACATCCTCTTTTCCATCAGGGCTTCTTATGTTGGATACATTTATCGCATTTTCCAGAATATAATCAAAACTATTTATAGTAGATTTTAATACTTTATGCAATGCCTTTTCACCCTTATTTAACAGTAAATCAGCGGGGTCATCCTTATCTTCGAAAACTGCCACCTTTGATTTAATACCATGATTCTCATTAAGAATAACTGCCTTATTTATTGCCTTGCGCCCTGCTGAATCACCGTCAAAGGACAGAACCGCTTTGTCGGAATATCGTTTCAATATAGCAGCCTGCTCTTGTGTATAAGCAGTCCCCAGAGGAGCAACAGCGTTCTTAACTCCGGCCTGATGATACGCAATTACGTCCATCTGACCTTCACAAAGAATGAAATATCCCGACTGCCTCACCGCCTTTACGGCATTGCTTAAACCGTAGAGATTTCTCTTCTTATAAAAGATCGGTGTTTCGGGTGAATTTATATATTTGGGTCCAAAATCTTTCAGCGTCCGTCCGCTGAAAGCAATAACTTCTCCGTTTGCGTTCCTTAAAGGGAACATGATTCTCCCGGAAAACAGAGGGTATCCCAGCCCTCTCTGTGAAAAAAGCCCGCTCTCCGCTAGAAATGGATCTGAATAGCCCTTTGTTTTCAAAAACTTAAGCAGCCAGCTTCTGTCATCAGGCGCCCAACCAATCCTGAACTCTTTAACAATTTCTTCGGTCAGCCCGCGTTTTACAAGATAATCTCTTGCCACCTCTGCTTCCGGTTTATTCTGCAGTATGTATTCAAAACTTACGGCTGCACGTTTGTACAGTTCTTTGATTGCATCACGTTTTTTCCTGTCAGGGCTGTCGCTGCTGTAGTTATTATCAAGTTCGACTCCAGCTTTTTCCGCCAGAAATTTCAAAGCCTCTGGGAAATCCATGTTTTCAATCTCCATAATGAAATCAAAAATAGTTCCGCCCTTATGGCACCCGAAGCAATAAAAAAGATTGTTCTCGGGAGTAACAGAAAATGAGGGGGTTTTCTCGTTGTGAAAAGGACATAATCCTGTATATCGCGTTCCTGCTCTTTTTAAGGTCACATATTTATCGACTATATCAACGATACTTAATTTGTTATTTATTTCATCTCTAACGTTTCTACTCATTTTCCCTTGATATATAGCTCATATGATTTGTTGTGTTCCGCGAGACTTCTTGAAAAAGTGTGGTTCCCTGCTTCCGGATCTTCAAGCAGAAAATACAGATAATCAGTCTCTTCCGGATTGAATGCTGCATCAATCGCCACGATACCGGGATTACATATCGGTCCGGGAGGAAGCCCCTTGTTGCGATAGGTATTATACGGTGATTCTATATCCAGGTCCCTGTATAATAGCTTATCCGGATGCTCTTTTCCCTGCTGTTCTGTAATTATGTAAACAACTGTTGCACACGAGCCGAGATACATATTCGCATCAATTCGGTTGTAAAAAACAGATGCAATCTTTGATGCTTCTTCGGCAAGCCGGTATTCTCTTTCGATGATTGAAGCCATTATCACTCTCTGCATGAGCTGCGCCCTGTCAAGTTCCGCATAATCCGGATAAACAGAAACCGCCGTTTCGATAAAGACCTCTACCATATGTGCAACTGCTTTATCTGCCGGATATTCCTTAGGGAAACTATAGGTATCCGGAAACAAAAAACCTTCGGCATTCTGAATTTCTACCTCTGCAATGAAATCCTCAGCAGAGGTGATACCGGCCTCATCCAGAATTAACGCAATGTCGGTTGAGGTCAGCCCCGGAGGGACGGCAACCTTAAATAATTCTACCGAACCCTGCAGCAGAATGCTGTGAATATCAAGAGTGCTCGAGCCTCCGCTGATCCGGTACAGCCCCGTTTTCATTAATCCCCCGGTATTCTGAATGCGGACACATATTCTGAAAAAACTGCTGCTGCTTATCAAACCCTGTTCAAAAAGTTTGTCGGCAACCAGTCCGGCGTTATCGCCCTTGCTGACTTTAAAAACAGTTTCATCCGGCATACCCTCAGGGGCTTCATTCAGCTTAAAGGCAATACCGGCAGCAGCCGCGGCAACAATTAAAATGATTAATAATATTACTGATACAAAAACAAGAAATTTCTTCAAATTAACTACCCGATGCTACTTCAGCAGAATAAATTCAACACGCCGGTTCTTCCATCGGTTGTCTAAATCACTATGCGGTACAATCGGTTTTTTTCCTCCAATACCCTCGGTAGACATCCTTCTGCCAAGCACGCCGAGCTGCTGCAGATAATTTTTAACTGTCTCAGCCCTCGCCTTGGACAGCGGCAGAAGTTCTTCCTGTTCCTCTTTTTCAGCTCTCGCGGCATCACTCCAGTATACACTTACCGCATGCCCCTCTATTAGAATATTATAGCTGTCGTATTTCTCGAGGATTTCAGACAATCTTCCAAGAACATATTCATTTTTCGCCTTGATTTCGGGGTCATCCTTTCGAAGTTCTGCACTGTCGGGGGCAAAGGTAATATTCGCTATACGTATTTTAAGCTGCTCACCTTCTTTCACAACCAGCACATCAACCGGAATGATTCCGTATTCATTTGCGGTATTGCCGAATTCATCCGTTACGCTTAAGCGATATGGATAATCCTCAGCGGCTATTACCAGTTCGCCGGATTTCCCAAGACCGTCCCAGTATATCGTGTCTGCGGGTTCGCCCTTGCCGCCGAAGGATGTAAATGCATTTCCTTCACGGTCCACAATCTCAAGAGACCAGTCGCTTATCCTGCTTGCATCATTTACATTGATGGATATTTTAAGCTCATCGTCAACACCGTCGTTATCCGGAGAAAACGGAGCAGGCACAGCCGTAACTGATGCTGAAGGTGCAGAGATGTCAATAGTAAACTCTTTTGTAAGCGAAACAGGTTCGTTACCCTTAAAGTATTTAACCTTGTACTCAGCCTTGAAATCCCCTTCAAGGACTCTGCCACTATCGGAACGGCCGTCCCAGATTATCATTTCCGGCAGAACATCACCGCTGAAGGTTTTTATCCTGCTCATACCATTCTGCATTATGCTAAATTCCCAGCTCTCAACGCCATCTTTTAAGGTCGCCATGGTTGAGAACTCCATCTTGTCATTATCTCCATCAGCATCGGGGGTAAAACCCTTTCCGCCGGCAGTTACAAAAACATTAGTCTGCCTGTTATCAATTTCAATTACATCAATGTTTTTTTCAGTAAGGTTGCCGGCCTGATCCTCGGTTGAAATGAAATAGCTGTATCTGCCGTCTTCCACCGTGTTGCCGTTACTGTCTGTTCCGTCCCAGACTATCGCTTCAGCCTGACCTTCCCAGTTATATTCACGTACGATATTACCCCTACTGTCCTTAATGATACCGGTTATCAGATTTTCCGAACTTGTTCTCTGCGATATTACAACACTGTCTTTCAGACCGTCATCATCAGGTGAAAAAAGATTAAGATCTGCATCAATTTCGATTTTGGGAAAAACGGTATCAAGATTGAAATCACGGGTGACTGCATTTGAAATGTTGCCCTTTTCGTATACTACCTCTAATGCAGCTCTGTAAACTCCGTCTTCAGCCTTTCGTCCGCTGTCTGCAAATCCGTCCCAGACGAATTTACTCTTTATCCTGCCTTCGCTCTCGATAACCTTAATGATATTTCCCTGAGTATCTGCAATTACAAGCTTGTACGACTGTATTCCGTCGGTCACATTCAGCACCGGAGTAAGATTTAGTACATCCTTTACCTTGTCGCCGTTAGGTGAAAATGATTCGGGATGTGCTGTAAGGATCACCGGAGTTTCTTCGGTGTCTAGAGCAAAGCTGATCTGCTGTGACGAGCCTTTATTACCGGCACGATCGGCTGTATACAGCCTGTATGAGTAGCTTCCGTCGGACGCAAGCTCACCGCTTTCGGTATATCCCTCCCAGTTAAATGACGCTTCCGCATTTTTAACCCATTTATAGCTTCTGATAACCTTTCCAGCCTCATCAGTTATTTCCGCGTACCAGACATCTTCAAGCGATGTTTCCTGATAGATTGATATTAGATCCTTCTTGCCGTCGCCGTTTGGGCTGAACACTCTCAGCGAAACCTTTGCCGAGGCTTCGGGCGCAGTTTTATCTGCTTCAATTGCAGGAGATTCTACGACGGGATTGTTGCCGTTTACGTATTTAATACTAAGAACGCCTTTATAGCGACCTTCATCTATGAAACCGGTTCCTTTAGTTCCTTTGTACTCAAATGATTCCGGTATGCTGCCTTCATTATACATCTTTACAGTTTTTCCGCCTGCATCCACAACCTTCATGGACCAGGATGCAATTCCGGTTTTCACCGGAACATCGGGAATAAAATTAACTGTATCTACACTGCTTTCTATTCCGGGTGCAAAATATGAAGCATCAACCGTCAGAGCAATGGGCGTAGTCTGTGTATTTATTATTATATTGGCCATCTCGGCTTCATAGCTGTTTCCGGCCCGGTCGGTAGATTCGATATAGTAAAAATAGACCCCGTCCGGAACTAGAAGCTTCTTGTCATCCTTTCCGTCCCATATAAAACTTTCAGGAACGGTCTTCTGCCAACTGTAATTTTTATAGACAGTACCGTCAGCACTTTTAATAACAGCCTTCCAGTCATCCTCTGAGCTTCCGCTCTGCTCAATCGAAAGCTCATCCTTGCTTCCGTCGTTGTTAGGGCTGAAGATCTTTTCTTCTGCTTCAACGTCAATCAAATCTGCGGCCGGAGCCGTATTATCAATAACAAGGCCGTACTTTTCTGTTTCAGAGATATTTCCGTTGTCATCCCATGCCTGCATGTAGAAGCGGTAAAATCCGTCTTCAGCAACCTCGCCGTCGTCTCCAATACCGTCCCACCTGATTGTTTCAGGGATATCTACCCCTTTTTCAACATAGAACAGCCTTTTAAAAAAATTGGCGAATCCGGCATTCTCAGGTCTCTTTTCCTTATTCTCGATTTTTTTTATCTCATTCCCGTCCTGATCCTCAATGATGAATGAGAACCCTTTTATATATCTTGTATCCGTAATTCGGACAGGTATTTCAACTGAATCTTTAACTCCGTCATTATTAGGAGAAATATATGTAATTATCCTTTCTCCAGAAGGTCCCTTATCAATGTTTCCGGGATTTTTATCCGAAGCTTTGTCATTTTCATTCGAACTAAGCCTGCGGCTCTTCAGCTTTCCACCTTTAAGCGATACTGATTTGGCCTCTGCTTCAGGTTCTTCCTCGGCCGGGCTTCCTTCTTCAAGATCATCAAAAAAATCCGATAAATCGAGTTCAATCTCGGGGGCAGATTCGTCAATTACACCAAGTTCTACATTAAGACCGGCTCCTGCCGCCCATAAGCCGTTCTGCATCGGGGAGGCTGAGGCTGATGTCCTGATATCATTCTGAGCCCAACCCCTATCTGAGAGATCATTGTCCTCAAAATTGGTCTTAAAATTAAAATAAACTCCGAATGCCGGAATTAAAGCCGACGCATCACCGGCTATCAGTTCGACC
>DMKD01000324.1:0-1364 GCA_003454605.1 Spirochaeta sp.
ATCCTGCTTTTAAGAAATATGACAACTTCGTAGGTAACTACGGAAACGCATGGTGGAAACAGAATACAGAGTTTGTATCATTCAACGGGCCGATTCTTTTCACAACAAATTGTATTACTCCTCCTAAGGACAGCTACAAGAACCGGGTATTCACAACCGGAGCATCAGGGTTCGAAGGCGTTAAGCACATTGAAGGTGAAGCTGGTAAGAGAGATTTCAGCGCAATAATTGAAATGGCTAAAACATGCGAACCTCCCGTAGAAATTGAAACTGGAGAAATTGTAGGCGGATTTGCCCACGCTCAGGTTCTCGCATTAGCAGACAAGGTTGTAGACGCGGTTAAATCGGGTGCAATCAAGCAGTTCTTCGTAATGGCTGGTTGTGACGGGAGAATGAAGGGCCGTGAATACTACACAGATTTCGCTGAACAGCTTCCGAAAGATACTGTTATTCTTACAGCAGGCTGTGCAAAGTACAGATACAACAAGCTTCCGCTTGGTGATATCGGCGGAATCCCCAGAGTTCTTGATGCAGGTCAGTGTAATGACTCATACTCACTTGCAGTTATCGCACTGAAGCTGAAAGAGATATTCGAGCTCAACGATATCAATGAACTGCCTATTTCATACAACATTGCATGGTATGAACAGAAGGCAGTTATTGTTCTTCTTGCTCTTCTATACCTCGGGGTTAAGAATATCCACTTAGGACCTACACTCCCGGCCTTTTTAAGCCCTAACGTAGCGAATGTACTGATTGAAAACTTCGGCATTGCCGGTATCGGTGAAGTTGAAGACGATATCAAGCTCTTCATGGGAGCATAATAATTCAGCAGCCATAAGGCATATGGATATTACCTTTTATAACCGCCTTCGGACTTAATTGCTCCGGGGGCGGCTTTTTTTGATGTACTATAGTATTCAGACATAGGAAGCAGCTGCTAATGTGGGAGTCCGGGTCGTAAATAACCATAGGTAATTACGCCCAGCAGAGCACTGAAGATTGCAATAAGAACAGCCCAGTAGCCTGCACCAAGCAGCGCATAGAGCGGACCGGGACATGCTCCTGTTAGAGCCCAGCCAAATCCAAAAATAAGACCGCCTACGCTATTTCCAATTTTATTAAACGGTTTGCCCGTCAAATTAATTTCTTCGCCACCGAAAGATTTCAAATTAAACCTCTTAATAATCTGGACCGAAACTGCACCTACAAGCACAGCACTTCCGATGATTGCATACATGAAATAAGATTGAAAATGAAACATTTCCTGTATTCTAAACCAGGAGATCACTTCGGATTTAAGAAGAACTATTCCAAAAAAGATTCCTATCATTAAAAACTTTATTTGTTTTAACATCATGCCC
>DMKD01000324.1:1402-5029 GCA_003454605.1 Spirochaeta sp.
GGATTTAGAAGCGATAATCCCATTATTGCATGTCCGGATGTGCACCCATTTCCATATCGTGTCCCGAATCCGATAAAGAAGCCGCCGACACCCAGCATAAGAAGGGTCGACGGAGAAAAGATGTTATTCATTGAAAAAATTTCCGCCGGTAATATCCCATCAATCTCCTGAATACCCCATTCACTGAACATCAATTTTGCACTCTCTGATAGTTCGGGCGCGCTGTTTCCATCCAGAAATAATGCAGCAATCAATGCACCAATAATTATTCCGCCTACGAGCATAAGACTCCACAGAGATTCTTTCCATTTATACCTAAAATATTCAGCCTTCAGAGGCAGTAGAGCAGAACAGATATGACGCAGGGAGGAAGACACGCCGAACTGCTTATTTCCGGCATACAGCAGGAGCGGAACCATCAAACCAATTAGTGGTCCGGAAATATACCAGGGCCATTCCCCTTTTAAAAATTCCAACATAATTACACCTTATAAAATCATTTTCAGATTTAACCCGGAAACACACCGGTTGATAGATATCTGTCTCCCTTGTCCGGAATTATCGCCGTGATAATTTTATTTTCAAGTTTATCCGCAAGCCTGAGAACTGCAGCGATATTCCCTCCTCCCGATATTCCGCAGAATATTCCTTCTTCTTCCGCCAGCATGCGGGCAGTTTTCCAGGCGGCATCCTGTGATACTTCAATTATTTCATCAATTCTTTCCCGTTGGAAAAATACCGGGAGATATTCTGCCGACCATTTCCTGATGCCGGGAATTTTCGCACCCTTTTCAGGTTGAACGCCTACAATCAGTACAGATGGATTCTTTTCCTTAAGAAAGCGGGAAGTTCCCATTATAGTTCCGGTCGTGCCCATTGCACTTACGAAATAGTCAAGATTACCACTTGTCTGTTCCCATAATTCAGGACCTGTTCCCTTGTAATGTGCTTCAGGATTTGCAGGATTAGAGAATTGGTCAAGGATTACACCCTCTTTATTTTTTTCCATATTCCTGACTCTATCAATTGCTGCTTCCATACCCCGCCTGGATGAGGTGAGTACTATTTCGGCACCGTAAGCACGCATCACCTTCCGTCTTTCGATACTGGCAGTATCGGGCATCACAAGGGTGATTTTATATCCCTTGATAGCCGCAATCATGGATAGAGCAATACCTGTGTTTCCGCTGGTTGCTTCAATAATTCTATCACCAGGTTTCAGCTCTCCATATTTTTCTGCCTGAATAATCATATTGAGAGCAGCCCTGTCTTTTACCGAACCACCGGGATTGTGTCCCTCGAGTTTTACAAGGATGGTATTTGAGGTTTTGTTTATATGTTCTAATTCGACTAAAGGAGTATTTCCAATTATAGTTTCTACTGTTTTATATATCACTGCAGCTTCCTTATACCAAAGATACGTATATATGACTAATATATTCAAGTTTAAAACATCCCTATTTATACTATTTTTTATTTCATCCCTACAATCAGCCTCCAGTACTGCTATCTTTCTAAAATTGTTCTCAATTGGTATAATACATTCAATGAATTTTATATTAAGCAAAATATTAACCTCACTCTTACTGGTATTTATCGGGCTCGCCGCAGGATATGCAGCACAGCAATTAATCAGTAAAACAAAACTCAGCTCAAAGCTGTCTATTGATAAAATACGTCGGCTGCTTCAAAAAAGTATACTGCAGGTCATTATCCCGATTACAGTCATCGGCAGCATATGGATAGCACCGCTTCAGCATGTTCAGATAATTGCGCTACCCTTTTTAGGAGCCCTTGCAATTCTGCTCGGCGGGTCCGCCGGCTACCTGCTTTCGGGTCCACTTGGTCTTGATCGCGGAGGGAGAGGTGTTTTCACTGTTACCAGCGGTTTTACGAATATGGGCTCTTTAGGCGGATTGTTTGTGTTCATTCTGCTTGGGGAACAGGGATTTGCCCTGGTAGCCTTCTATCAGCTGTTTGAGAAGCTGATGTACTTCGGTGCAGGCTTTCCGCTTGCAAAGGCACACAGCAGCCATCGGAAGAATGACAGCTCAAAAAAAGGCCTCTTTTTACAGATGCTTAAAGACCCGGTAATTGTTATCAATCTTGGAGCACTGATCATAGGTGCGGTATTAAACCTTACAGGAATCGCTCGCCCAGATTTCTATTTCAATATCAACAATATCCTCGTGCCGCTCGGTTCGGTTGGGTTATTAGTGTCGATAGGACTTGCGATTAAATTCAGTTCAATGCGAAAATACTTGAGACCAGGAATCACTGTGGTACTGATTAAATCAGCAATAGTTCCCGCTGTTATATTCACCATCGGATATCTTCTCGGGCTTGGAGATTTTGAAAACGGTCTTGCGCTTAAATTTCTGCTGATAATATCAGCTATGCCTGTAGGGTTTATAGCTCTGGTACCGCCGACCCTCTATGATATGGATCTGGATTTAGCAAATACATGCTGGTTTTTTTCGACACTTAGTCTCGTGGTTTCAATACCAGTGATCAGCTTGATTCTGCCGTATATAGGTTGAATATCGTTTTAAATGCAAAGGCATTTATTCTAAGACAGATATCTCCCCTTCTGAAAAAAAAGTAACGCCGCCGCTGATGGAAACATCATTTGTCTGACCATTCACCTCTCCAGTGATGCTGCTGGCTCTGCCGATAAAACGCCCCTGCCTGATTTCGATATCCTCATCTGCTGAATCAAAACCATGTTTCACAAGATAGGCACAAAGCGGTCCTGCGGCACTGCCCGTCGCGACATCTTCTACCACACCCAGGTTATCCCAGGTTCTGCATTCGAGCGTTTCAGGATCAAAAAAGTAGGCAAATTTAGCCCCGAATACTGCAAGTAATACCTCAAAGTCAGGTCGGCAAATTCGAATTTTATCAATTGCATTAATAACCGGCAGTAACATGTAGGGCAATCCCGTCGAGACGACCTCAACAGGATAGTCCGGATGGAGATCTTCAGGTTTAAGGTTTGAAGCTTGCAGTATTTCCAGATAGTCGTCTGAGTTTAACGAACAAATAAAATCAGCCTGTCCCTGATTCATAGTAACCGTAAAACCAGCCTCCGTTTTAACTGACTTCAGCATAATTATCCTGCCGTCAGTATCAAGCAAAATATCGGCTGTCATATCTCTCTCTGTGTATACACTATGAATTACGGCTGCAGCCCCAAGCATGGGATGTCCGGCGAACTCAAGCTCTTCCTCTACAGTAAAAATCCTTACGGGATAAACTCCGGACAGCTCAGGAAAAACAAATATAGTCTCAAACTGCTTGAACTCCCGGGTTATTTTAAGCATAAGAGCAGGATCAAGTTGTTCATCCGGAAATACAACCGTCAGACCATTTCCGGTCATCGGTTCGTAGGCAAAAACATCAACATGATAATATCTCATCTTATTCACTTAGAGTACCTTCTCCATACAGATTGATTCCCTCATATCTTTATACTGCCCGTAGTTTTCGATCTTCGTAAATCCGATACTCTGATACAGCCCCAAGGAAGCTTTAAGAGGAGAACCTGTTTCAAGTATCAGCCTGCGGAATCCCTTAGTCACAGCTTTTTGCTCGAGTTCGCTCATTAACAACTTCGAAAGTCCCCTA
>DMKD01000241.1 GCA_003454605.1 Spirochaeta sp.
AAGGTTATCGGGTTTCAGACCAACGGTACTGCCTGTGATTATTACACATACTCTGCGGACTCTCTGGTTAAGCTGCCCGAAGGGATGAGCTACGAAGCCGGCGCAATGGTAGAGCCGCTGTCGGTTGCAGTAAGGGCTGTTAAGAAAGCAGGTGATGTCAAAGGTTTAGACGTGCTCGTAATGGGTGCGGGTCCTATAGGCAATCTTGTAGCGCAGACTGCGAAGGGCATGGGAGCGTCTTCGGTTATGGCCTCCGACATCAACAGCTTTCGTCTGGAAAAGGCCTCCGAATGCGGAATTGACCATGTTGTTAACCCCGCTGCAGATGATTTGGGTGAAAAAATCAAATCAGCCTTCGGGACGGAAAAGATGGCCGATGTCATATTTGAATGTACGGGTGTACAGCTCGGGCTTGATGCTGCAGTAAGCAATGCACGAAAGGGAACCGATATCGTTGTTGTAGCCGTATATGGTAAGGCTCCAAATGTTGACATGGCGCTTGTGAATGAGGCCGAATTGCGGCTTATTGGTACTGCCCGCTACAATATAGATGATTTCCGCACAGCTATTGATTTGGTTAATACAGGCAAGGTCCAGCTGGCTCCACTTGTTACCGACACCTTTGATTTTACAGATTATGATGCAGCTTATAAAAAAATAGACAGTAGCCCCGAATCCACTATGAAAGTGATGATTCGAGTGAACGATTGATTTAACATAAAAACCTGGAGAGTGTGATGAATCTCACTCTCCAGACCCATCCTTGCTTTCGTGAATTTCTTATGCTTAAAACTTGACACCTGATGTTTTAGGGTCTATATTATGACTTAGAGGTCATATGACTTTGAGGTCATGTGGGGTGTGATATATGCCAAAAGAAACATTTTTCAACTTGCCGGAAGAAAAGCGTCAGCTCATCGAAAAAACAGCGATCACTGAATTCGCTGCTAATGGATATGATAAAGCTTCAATAAACACAATTGTAAATTACTCGGGAATCGCCAAGGGTAGTTTTTATCAGTATTTCGCTGATAAGAAAGATCTCTTCATGCATATTCTATTGTCAGTCATTGCCCAAGAAAAAATTAAGTACCTTTCTCCGATTATGAGAAATCCGGGCGAACATAATTTCTTTGATTTGATTAAGGAATTGTTTATATCAGGACTCAAATTTGCCAGTGAAAATCCTGAACTTGAAAAGATAGGGGCATGGATAATTAATAATACTACGCACCCTGTTTATGAGGAATTAATGAGTGAAGCAGGAGATTATTCACTGAACTTCTATGAGATTATGGTTAAAGATGCTATGGCAAGAGGAGAATTCAGGGAAGGGATTGATGTAAAATATATCAGCCACATATTTCCCACTTTAATCTCAGGGACAATGGACTATTGTTTGAAAAACTCAAAAGACGATAATCAGATCGGTTTGTCCGGTATCAGTGATGAAATACTTGAAAAAGTTGATTTAGTGATTGAATTTTTAAAAAACGGAATAGGGCATAAATAAAGAAGGAGTAAACTATGATTTCAGTAAAAAACCTTTCACATTCGTATAGTAACGATGATAAGCTCGCTGTTAAAAACATCAGTTTTGAGATTGAAAAAGGTGAAACCTTCGGGTTCTTAGGACCCTCCGGTGCGGGAAAATCAACAACTCAAGGTGTTTTGACCGGATTGCTGAAGCAGCAGGACGGAGAAGTCATTGTTGCCGGATACGATGTAAAAAAGGTTCAGAATGAAAGATTTAATAAAATCGGTGTTTCGTTCGAGCAGTCAAATGTCTACAGTAAGCTGACGGCCAAAGAGAACCTTGATTATTATGCGAAACTCTTTGATGTTCCGACCCGTGATTCGGTAGAGCTGCTCAGGCTTGTTGGCCTCGACGGTAAAGAAAACGACATGGCCGGAGAGTTCTCCAAGGGTATGAAGCATCGGCTGACCTTTGCCCGTTCAATGCTGAACAATCCCGAAATCTGGTTTCTTGATGAGCCGACAACCGGTCTTGACCCCGCAATTGCCGCGACTATAAAGGATATCATCAAGGAGCATGCAGCCGAAGGCGTTACCTCGTTCCTGACAACCCATAATATGTATATTGCTGATGAACTCTGCGACAGGGTCGCATTTATTATCGACGGTGTGATTAAACTGATTGATACTCCGAAGAATCTAAAACTGCAGTATGGGCAGAAGCTGATTGATATCGAGTATACTGATAATGGGAAGATTGTTAAAGAAACCCTTAAAACCGTCACAGAGGCAGACCGAAGACGGATCGGTGAGATAGTTAACAATCATGATATTCAAACCATGCATTCCAAAGAGGCAACCCTGGAAGAGATTTTCATCCAGGTCACTGGAAGGGAGCTTGTGTAAGATGAAACTTTTAAGCTCTTATTTTAAAGAGATGAGGATAGCCGCGAGGGGGTTCTACTTCTACATTGAGCTCATCATGGCGGTGATACTGCTGGTGATTCTTCTGGTTGCAGTCAATGAAGAATCTGTAAGCAAGCAGAAGGAGTTTCTGTATTATGATATGCCTCCGGCAGTTGAGGATTATATCATTCAGAAAGAGGTTGAAAAGGGTGCTTTGAAGCTTATTGAACCCACTGAGTTTAAAATGAAAGCGGTAGAATTTGAGGTTGAGAACAGGGAGACAGATGAACTTA
This sequence comes from Spirochaeta sp., assembly GCA_003454605.1. Lineage (GTDB taxonomy): Bacteria > Spirochaetota > Spirochaetia > UBA9216 > UBA9216 > Thalassospirochaeta. The sequence continues at coordinate 2,676 of DMKD01000241.1, forward strand.
CCTCCTATGAATTTGAGAAAGAGATCTACAATCTCGTAACATATGAAGAGTGGGATCCTGATACAGGCAAGCTGATTAAGACTGCCTATATTGCTGAAACTGAGGAGCAAATGATCAGGCTGGCTTTTCAGGAAAGAAAAATCGGGGCAACAATTGTGATAGATGATTCCGGAGAGAGAGCTTTCAGATACTATAATCAGGGGTATGAAACAGAACGGTTGGTTAATCTTCTCTACATCCTGCACAACAAACTCCCGGAGGTCGTGGAGGCATCGGTAGATAATCAGAATGTTCGAAAACTGGGTGAAGTACAGACATTGAACAATCGTGAAAATCTTGTGCCTGTGATGGTAGTTTTCATGGGCTCACTTATGGGCTTCTTTATAGTTGTAGCGTATATCTTTCTTGACAAGACGGAGGGCGTAATTCGGGCTTTTGCCGTTACCCCCTCATCGGTATGGAAATATCTTTTGAGCAAAACGATGATTATAATAACAACTGTTTTAATCTCTTCATCAATAATAGCGATCCCCGTTCTGAGAGGGCAACCGAATTATCCGCTTTTTTATCTGCTGTTGATAATTTCAACATTTTCATTTGCTGCACTGGGACTGTTTATTTCAAGTTTTTATGACACCATATCAAAAGCATTCGGAGTTTTGTATTTCTTTATGATCGCAATGATGGTGCCTGCATTCTCATATTTCATCCCGAGTTTCGATCCCCTCTGGCTTAGATATTTTCCGACCTATCCACTGCTTCAGAGTATGAAGGAAATAATTATGGTGAGTACTGATGCAGTGTATGTTCTGAAAACTTCTGGAATTTTCCTGGCCGGCGGATTATTACTATTTATCCTTGCAAACTACAGATTCAAGAAAACACTGACGGTATAGGGGGAATAATAAAAATCCTTCCGTGTATTTTTATTATTTTGAAGTTTGACGAGTCAAACTTCACTACCTGACCCTCCATCCGTGGAGGGCATTAATAGGAGGAATAATGTTAAAGAATGTATTTAAAATATTTTCCAGAGATTTAAAGATCGCCAGACGTGATTCCATGGCATTGGTTATCATGATCATGCCTGTATTGCTGGCTGTCGGATTAGTCTTCTTTGTCCCCGGACTTAATGATACTACCGTAAATATTGCTTTGCTCGATAGTGATACATCTGAGCATGTTGCGTACCTGGATCAGTTCGCCAAAATTGAAGTATTCGGCGGCGAGAATGAGCTGATGGATCGTGTGGCAAAACGGGATGATGTTGCGGCAATTATTCCTGATGGTAATGGATATGAGATTATTCTGCAGGGCAATGAGCCCGAGATGGTTGAAAACTATGCCAAAGCTCTCAATGCCCTTTATGAAATCGGAGCAACTAAAGAGGAAACAACTGCGGCAATGTACTCATTCGGACACACGGTGTCTCCTGTAAAGACAATGCTTGTGAATATGCTGATTTCGATGATCATCATGCTGTCAGGTATGCTGATTGCCATCAGTATTGTAGGAGAAAAGTCTGACAACACAATAAATGCAGTAAATGTTACACCCGCCTCTCAGACTGCATTTGTTCTGGGAAAAAGTATGATGGGCGGTTTGATTGCACTACTGTCGATTATTGCCTCACTTATTATTACCGGTTACTATGACATCAACTGGTTTATGATAATACTTGTCGGTCTATCTTCAATGCTTCTGTCACTGATTGTCGGCTTTGTTCAGGGACTGGCAAGTGATGATGTCATAGAGGCCGCGGCAAATGTTAAGATGATCATTATTCCTATAGCAGGATCAATTGCCGGTTATGAGCTGCTTGCGGATAAATGGCAGTGGACTATGTACTGGAGCCCCTTCTACTGGGCATACAAAGCGAATATGCTGGTTCTGTCAAAAACTGCCGACTGGCCGACAGTGCTGCTTTGTACAGGGATGGTTCTGGTCTTGTCACTTGCGGTTTATTTTTTCTCAAGGCCTAAAATTAGAGAGGGGCTAAGCTGAAATTAGCTTATTGAAGAATGTATGCAAACCCGCATCCGTGCGGGAACTTTTTATAAGAGGAGAAATATTATGGGTATTGGTTTTTTACTGGGTGGAATTGCATGTTTAATTTATGCTGTGCTGGTTGGATATTTTGGGGGAATTAAGAAGGCCCCGGGCTTGCTGAAGCTTGTTAAGATGAAGCTTAACAAGAATATGTCTGATGATGCGGCGGCAAAGACCTGTCTTGTTTTCTCGATCATTGTGCTTGCTGGCGGAATTTTTCTGTTTATCTTCGGCGGAATTCAGGGCTGATTTAGAGTTTCTGCTTCATTCCCTGGGGCATGAAGCAGAGGCGGTTTTTATTCACCATCCAATCTTTTCTTCGTGCCTTTTACCCTGATAATTTTATCCCCTAACTTTTTCCCGTTCAAAGCTTGTATTGCTGCAACCCCTTCATTTCTATTCGGCATTTCTACGAAGCCGAATCCTTTTGACGTTTTGGTAACCTGATCTTCTACAATATTCAGGGAGGAGATGGTACCGAAGGGTGTAAAGAGCGCTCTTAATTCTTCTTCGGTCGTTGTTCGCGGCAGTTTTCTTACAAGTATATTCATAGCCAGATTATACCACATTGTTGAAGAACTAACATAACCCGTCATTTAAGCAGCCAGCCTTGAATATCGGTAAGTAATAGAACAATTGTTCCGATGAATGTATTGTCAATTTTAAATGATGAGATATAAATCTTCACTGCAGCGGTATCCGGCTGCAGTATTATCTGATATCAGGGCCCGGTAACTGCTCACGTGCTGTTTCCCGGGCTTGTTCGATATCGACCGGACAAATCATTTTGCTTATCGGAATGAGAGCTGCCAGTGGAAATGCGGCTGCCGCAGGTATAATGATTTTCCATCCGACAATCGATATCAGTGCTGCGATTATCATTGGAAAAACTGCCGCGCTGAGATTAAGTGCTCCGTATATTCCGGAATACAGCGCTCGCTTATCATCGGGGCTTATCTGAACAAGAACAGCCTCGGCGGATATTCTATAGGCGCTGGCCATTGCACCAAGAAGGGGCGCTATCACATAGATTACCCGGTATCCAAGTCCACCTGCAACCGATGCAGCGATGAACAGCGGCATGGTGAAGCCTAACACAGATTGAATACGCATCAGCCCCTTGAACCCTAGTGGTTTCACTATCCTTGGCCAGATTAGATTAGATAGAATCATTCCGCCTGTTTGAAGCAGTACTATCGTACCAATAAACGTGTTATCTATCTCATATGAAGAGATGAAAATTTTCATATAAAACGGTATCAACACGATTGATGATGAAAGCAGATTAGCAGTAATTGCATAGTTTCTGAATGTGCTGTCTTTCTTCAGGATTTCAGCCATAGATGAGAAGATCGAAACACGCTCCGGTTTTTGTTTGCGGTTCGCTGGGGTTTCATGTATCATCCAGAACCCTATTGACGCGAGAGCTATCATTGATGCGGCCATAACGAAGAGTAGCCCGTATCGAAACATCCCGTTTTCAGTTGAGATTATAAATCTTGTCAGTATTCCTGAAATAAAGACGCCAATACTCCAGAAAACCTGTTTGTTCAGAAAAAAACGGCTTCGCAGTGCAGGTGGAATAGAACTACCGATAAGCGATACGTAGGTTATACCTGCAAAGGCGCCGCTTAGGGTGAAGAGAATAAGCCCTGAATAAACCATCAGCAGTATGAACTCTGTTGAATACTTCCCGGCATTGAAGAGCAGAAAGCCTATCAGGAAGAATGCAGTCATCCTGGCATAAATACCTGCAAGTAAAAAGGGCTTTTGTCTGTTCCGTGACTGAAGGAAGGGAGAAAATAAAAGCTGTGAGATTAATGGAAGTCCCACCATTATTGTAGTTAGAATTCCGATATGTATTTCGCTTCCCCCACTCTGTATTATAAGCGCCGGAAGTACGGTGTTAACTTCGGTGAAAGTAACTGCAAGCGCGAGGAAAATGCCGTGCAGCATGAATCCATGGTAACTGAGTTTTTGGTCTCTTGATGTTTTGTTGAAAGGGTTTTCGGTTTTACTCATTCTGATGTTCCTATTGTATATTTTGATTTATTGTTTTGATAATGAGATCTTTATCTTTGCTTTTAATTGCATCGACAATCTTTTTGTGTTCCTCAAAACTGTCAGCCAATGAATGAAGGCGGGTATAACGCATCATCATCCTCGGTTTCCTTAAGCGGAAGATTAGACTGAAGCTTCTCCGAATAAATATCATGCCGCAACTTTTGCACTATCTGTTCGGTTATAGTGAGTATTTTGTCATCGCCCATTTTTTCTCCTAAGAAATTTCATGAGTGCCATTTTTACATGATATTAGGGTCGTATTAAATATTATCATTTAACACCATTTTATACCAGCGATTCTCATTATGCCTGGAGCCTGGGCGATATAAGGTATACCGGACTCGGCGGCGGGGTGCCTATTGTTGCTGAGGATGACGGAACTATAGTGGACTGGTGATTGAGGCGGGCTGATTACCGGATGGTACTATTGAGCTTCATCCAGGAATCCGGGCCGACAATAGGTTCTTCAGCCCAGTTCTTATATTGTTCATATTCCTTGATAAAGTAATCGTTATTGGGATCATATGCTCTGCGGTATTTCTCATAAATTGTAATGACGATTTCTGCTGATTTTTTGCGGGTCGACATGTCATACGCTTTATCGGCATACTTCGCAAGAAAATAATGCAGTGAGAAGAGTTTTCCTGCCGGAAGTTCCCAGCCTGATTCAATATAATCTAGTAAAATAAAAACTGCGTCTTCATAATTTTCTTTCAGTGCTTCTATTTCTGCTTTTAATAAATACAATTCGCTGAGGGTCGGATACTCACTCAGCATTGTCTCAATAGTTTTTTCAAGGCTTTCTGTATCCGGCTCAACTCCCGGGTAATCGAGAAACAGCATCAGTGTTCTGAGCATATTATACGGGATAGGATAGTCGGTGTTTGTTTTTGAATATAGATTTCGAAAATTCCCCGAACTCAATTGTTTCAAATACTGATCATTGCGAAATACCATTTGCTGTTTTGCATTTTCATGCCCGGAATCAATCGGTGCTTCATGATAGGGAACAGAATGCTTTCTAACTGCATCGTAAAGATAAAATCTCCCTCCTCCACTGTATCCGTCCGAAAAGGAATAGTAGATTTTATCCTCTTTGTTATCAAATACTACCGACATAAGTGTGGAAGCGTTGTTGATGGAACCGGCTCCTGGAACAAAGGGATAATCGTAATAACTCGTGTCTGATAAGAGTTGGAACATATCATCGATAGTTTCAGGGATGTGCTGCGCGATTATCTTACTATATGCTTTCGGACGATAATCATTTTCAATAGAAAACAGAGTGTTGAAATCCTCTTTCATCTTTTTGTTATGGAAAAAATTCCATACGGCAACGTCGGTTCTTGCCTCCAAATAACTCATTACGGATTTTCCCGGGAAAAGATCGATTATAAGGGCATCGTTATCCCGACGACTGTTGAAGGTCCATATCGCCCCATGGTCGGAATTAAAATCAGCGCAATATAATTCCACATCTTTCAGACTTTTGGCTGTTTCAAGAATCTGTCTTGAAGCATAGAGATAGCTCATAGTCTCGGTTTGGTCGTCAAAACCTTCTGAATTGTTATTGCTGAAAGAAATGCCGTACTCGTTCATTCCGGTATGCATCCCGAGATATCCGCAGGAACCTATATTTACATAAGATAATCGGTCATCCGGCTGATAGTGAACTAATATTGGGTATTCCGATATTTCTATTGGTGCGTAATCAAAGTTTCGGGCATGCAGGATCTGTTCTCCCGTATTAATTAGGAATGACGAGCATCCGAAATTTATGAAAGCATGAGCGCAGGTTAGCATCTTTATATCTCTGAATCTGAGTCCGGAGCCATCGTACATTCCAATTATTTCATCCTGATAACGGATCGGTAGTTTTTTATACTCACGGTTGATGAGTCTTCCGGCTTTTATATTTTTAATGATGATCTTAAATATGTTTTTTTCATTATCCTGAATGATCTTCCTGAATATTGAGGCTGAATCCATCAGCTCCTCTTTCATCAAGGTTCCGTACTGAAAGCCCATTTCATAACTGTCTCCGCTCAACAGTAAAATAGTTACACCGTCATCGACATTTTTTTCAGCCCTTCCGATGATCTCAATTCCATTGTGAAGCTTAAAGGTGCTGCTGACGATGCAAAGCGATAGTATTATTATTATAAGAATTTTCATTCTCATATAAAAATAATATTGGATGATTGTTCTGTTGTCTATCGTTATTTATGGCTTATAGTCCGATAGCCGCCGAGATCTTCCTTGAAGCGGTCTTTACATTCTCGATGAGTTCGGCCTTGAGTTTATCCGATTTTCGAACTGATGGAAGTGATACGCTGAAAGCGGCGATTGTCTGTCCTTCGGTATCTATCACTGGCGCTGCAACACAGTATACACCGTCTTCATGCTCTTCGCGGTCCTCGGCAAAGCCTCGAAATTTAATATCATCGAGTTCGGTAATCAGTTCTGAAGCATCACGAAGGGTGTGTTCTGTGTAAGAAATAAATCTTACAGTTTTCAAATAATCTCGAAACTGTTCTTCAGCCATCCCCGCAAGAAGTACCTTACCTATTCCAGTACAGTATAAAGGTGCATGACTTCCGGCCTTTGAACTCATCACAACTCTGAGATTCTTTGTCGATTCTCTCTTATCAAGATAAACCAGTTCATCATTATCGAGTACGGCCAGATGTATTGTCTCCTGGATAGTCTTATGCAGATCGTCGATGTATGGACCTGCAATTTCCTTAATGTCCCTTGTTTCGCGGACTGATGATGCGAGGGTGAGAATTTTAGGTGATAGTGAGTAGAAGCCGCTATCCTCATCTTTACGAATATACCCGAGTGTGATCAGGGTGGAAAGCAGGCGATAGGTAGTACTTCGGTGTATGTCGGTCATTTCAATAATGCGGCCGGCGGTGAGATTCTTGTGCTTGCCAAGCAGTTCAAGCAGCCCAAGGGCCCTCGCTACGGTTTGTGCTGTATCCATTAAACTCAGTATATCAGTCGATTCAGGCAAAAACAAGACGAATAATGAGAAAACCATCCATTATGTATCAAATAATGGGATTTATGTCTCAATAAATTGACAGTAGTTGCAAATAATGATATTGTTGTTTTGGAGAAGAACTATGGAAAAGATGATTCCCGACGGATTAGAAAAGAAAATAGAGGAGGCCGGTATTATTGCCGTGCTCGTTATAAATGATTCAGAGAAGGCTGTGCCTCTGGCAAAAACACTTCTTAACAGCGGGATAACTGCTATGGAGCTTACCCTGAGAACAGATGCGGCGCTTGATTCGCTGAAGAAAATCACTGCAGAGGCTCCTGAAATGACTGCGGGAGCAGGCACCGTACTTACTCCAGCCCAGATCGCTGAAGTTAAATCAGCAGGTGTTGAGTTTGCAGTCACACCGGGGCTTAACCCCAATGTGATGAACGCCGCGGCTGATGCTGATATCCCTTTTGCTCCCGGTATCTGTATACCATCCGAGATTGAATGCGGTGTTGAAGCCGGATGTAGAATTCTCAAGTATTTTCATGCAGAGGGAATGGGCGGTTTAAAATATCTCAAGGGCATTAACACACCCTATAAATTTCTCGGTCTCCGCTATATCCCGCTCGGCGGGCTGAATATCGACAATATGCGCAACTATCTTGAAGCTCCCGAAATTATTGCACTTGGAGGCAGCTGGATAGCGCCTTCAAAGCTCATTGACGCTGGTGACTGGGATACAATAGCACGCAATGCTGATGCGGCAGTCAAGATTATGAACGAGGTGAGAGGATGATGGGGAATAAAACTCTAGTAACATTCGGCGAAATAATGGGGCGTGTTGAGCCCGAAGGATTTATGAGGTTTCGGCAGGGAATGCCGGGACATTTGAGTATCAGTTTTTCAGGGGCCGAAGCCAATGTAGCAGTATCAAACAAGGTAATGGGTAGAAACGCCCGCTATATTTCAGCCCTGCCGACCCATGCGATGGGACAGGCCTGTCTTGATTCGGTCAGGAAGTTCGGAGTTGATACGTCATTTGTTCATACTGCCGAAGGCCGGCTTGGACTGTATTTCGTCGAGACCGGTGCAAACCAGCGGCCGAGCAGCGTTATCTATGACAGGGAACATTCGGTTGTTGCTGAAACTCCGGCCGATGCTTATGACTGGAAGGGCGCCTTTGAAGCCGCCGACTGGTTTCATATAAGCGGAATTACCCCCGCCATATCCAAAACCGCTGCGGATGCATCACTTGCTGCAGTAAAAGAAGCGAAGACCGCGGGGCTTACCGTCTCATGCGATCTGAATTACCGCAAGAAGCTCTGGAAATGGGAGCCGGGAACAGCTCAGCGTGAACTGGCTGAAAAGACAATGCGGGGAATGCTACCCTATGTTGATGTTGTAATCGGTAATGAGGAAGATGCCTGGGACATCCTCCGGATTAAGGCCGGAGATACAGATGTTCATTCCGGAAAGCTTGAGATTAATAGATATCCGGATGTCGCTAAAAAGATAATCGCTCAATTTCCTAATGTGTCCAGGGTGGCTATTACTCTGCGTGAAAGTCTTTCGGCAAGCCACAATAACTGGGGCGCAATGCTCTATGACGGTATTTCCGCCAGAGCTTTCTTTGCACCGATGAGCGGGGAAGATTATAAACCTTTTGAGATTAAGAATATTGTGGACAGAGTAGGCGGCGGGGACGCTTTTTCTGCCGGTCTCATATATGCGCTTACTGATGACGAGCTGTCAGCCAGCCTTCA
>DMKD01000057.1 GCA_003454605.1 Spirochaeta sp.
CGCCCTTGAGATGGCCGGCCCATACATAGGTTGTTCGAAACAGTCGTTTGCTTATTCCCGCGTGGAGGGCCACTTGTCCCATCATTACGAAGAGGGGGATGACAGTCAGACTATAGGATGAAAATGTTTCAAAGAGATCCGCAATCACCATACTGAAGGCTGCATGCGGGCTGATAATCATGGCAAAACCTAACACACCCGCTGCAATCATCGCGAATGCAACAGGCATTGAGGTAAGCAGAAGTGCGAAAAGGATTACACATCCGAGTATTCCAATCTGTACTGCTGTCATGGCTTGATGTACTCCTTGCCGGGGTGAATCATATGATAGATGAATACTATCATCATCAATGCAGAATTCAGGCTGATTACGAGGGGAATCCAGAATACCGGCAGTCCCAGGTTAGGAAAGACCTCTCCCTTTTCAAGGAGTGAGAGGCCGTGTTTGAACGTCTGAAACGAAAGTATTCCGAATATAGCAAGAGATGACATTCTTATTATTATATCCATTACTATGCGTCCGAACCTGCCGGATTTATGATAAAAGAATTCAATTGCTATATGACCCTTAACAGCCGTCAGGTAGGGAAGGCCACAGGCAACCGAGATCACCCCGCAGGCCCTTACCATATCGTATGCTCCGGTAATACCAGTGTTGAAGATTCTGAGTATGACGTCTGCGACAGTTATACCCATCATGAGCAGAACAGCCGCGCCTGCAATGTAGGCAAGCGCCTTGATGATGCGGCTTATTACCACGAAAAATTTCATAGATTATTATTTAAGCATTGCCTGAATGTCGGCAAGAAACTCATCACCGGGAAGCCCTTTTTCTTTGGCGGCATCCACATAAGCGTCGTAGATAGGCGCCATAGCATCAATCAGGCTTGAGTTTTCAGCATCAGAGAGACTGATAAATGTTTTGCCGAGCCCCTCTACGAAGGTTTCGCCCTGAGTATCGGCTTCATCCCATGCCTCACCCTGCTTTGCAACCCACTCGTCGCTCACATCAGTCATAATTTTCTGAAGATCAGCCGGCAGCGAATCCCATTTATCGTTGTTCATGACAACGAACATGCTTGTTGTGTATCCAATTGATTTGGTGTCGATAACATAGTCGATTACTTCACCCTGTTTCCAGCCCTTAAGGGTTTCTATAGGACAGAAAGTAGCATCAACTACACCCTTTGAGAGTGCTTCGTAAGTGTCGCCCTGGCTCATTGAAATCGGTGTTCCGCCTAAGGCTTCAACAATTTTAGCGGAAAGACCGGTTGCCCTGATCTGTTTACCGGCAATATCAGCTGTTGATTTGATTTCTTTCTTTGATGCAAGGATTCCAGGACCGTGGGCATGGAGATAAAGGGTGTGAACACCGGAAAGCTCTTCGGGCTGATATTTCTTTACCATATCATTAGCAACCTTAGTTGCTGTTACGCCGTCAGGATAACCAAGAGGAAGGTCAAGGGCTTCAAGCAGAGGGAATCTGCCTCTGGTATAAGCAAAAACGCTCATGCCTATGTCGGCAACTCCGGATTCAACTGCCTCGTAAGTCTGCGGCGCCTTTGAAAGGGTTCCGCCCGGGAACATAGTAATCTTTATCTGTTCGTCTGAACGGGTCTCAATTTCTCTCGCCCATGCTTCGGCAGTCTGTGCCTGAAGGTGGGTTGCAGGAAAGAAAATTGCATAATTGAATTCATAGGTTTTCTTTTTTTCAGGGGCTTTAGAGGAAGTTTCGGAATCGGAACCTCCGTTATCTTTCGAACATCCGGCAAAAAGTACCGCTGCAGCAAACATAATTAATAGAGCTTTTTTCATGTGTTTCTCCTGATAATAACAGTTATGACAGGATATCCGAAAATAAGAAAAAACGCAAATGATTTTAAGTATATTAAAGAAGTTTGAGTATGAGTTCAGATGGATGGTCTCGCCAGAACACAATTAAAGTTGTCCTTTAATTTGCAAATGAAAGTAAAAAAATGGACAAAATTTACAGCACGCCTTTTGTTGTTTTTTTCAAAGAAAAACAAATTGGGATAAGTGACTGTGGAATTAAGATTTACAGCGGAAAGTTGAATATTAATACGCGATTCCTTGATTTTCAAAATACAAGATCTTACAATATTAGTAATGTGCACAATATAGGCGGAGTATTGAAATGAAGAATATGAAATTGGCTATGAAACTTTTTTTAGGGTTTGGAGTTATTCTGTGTTTAACAGGAATAGTTGCTTTTTTGGGTTATTCCGGGTTGAGGAATGTAGGTAAAGCTGTAGAGCTTTCAACAGATGTCAATCAGATATACAAGAATATGCTGATACTTCGCAGATATGAAAAAGATTTTATGCTGCGTGGATTTGAGTTACATGAAGGTGATACTCAAAACGCAGTAGAAAAGCATTCTGGGGTTGTAGCTGCCAATATAGAATATATTGATATTGTAAAATCAAAAATGCAGACTCCGGATGATCAGCTGATGATATCAGCTTTAAGTAGTGATTTTGATGCTTATTTGACTGCCTTTAAAAATTATACCGAAGCAGCGCAATTGAAAACAACGGCTCTAGCATTGTTATCTGAAGAAAGCAGCAATGTTTTTGAGGTGAATCAGCTAATGTTTGATGTTCAAAAAGCCAAGCTGGACAGTCAGTTTCTTAATGCGGATGAGAGTCGGACAGATCTCTTAAAACGTCTTGAAAAAGTAGATGGTTATAAATATGTAAAAGAAATAATGTTACAGATACGTAGAAGCGAGAAAGATTATGTTATTCGTGGAAAACCCCAATATATTGATCGTGTCAGGGCTCTTCTATCTGAAATAAACTCTTTGTTGACTGAACTAAAAACAAAACATACGAAAGCGGATGATCATGCCAGAGTTGATGCCATTCTTGCAAGTATTGATAGCTATAGTAGTTCATTTGAAGATTACATTATTCAAAATGACGCTCAGCTTGAACAGGCTTCTCAAATGGTTGAATCGGCCAGAGCGGTTTTATCGAGCGCGACTGAGTTGGTGAATAATATCGATGAACAACGCTCTGCTGAGCAGCAACTTGCGGTTCTTCTTTCATTTGCCGCAGCAGCTGCTGCGGTTTTGTTTGGAATAATTATTGCATTGATAATAACCCGGTCAATTACTGTTCCAATGCGAAAAATACTCGGCACAACACGATCGGTTGCAGATGGTGATTTCACAGCTAATATAGATATTCAACAAAAAGACGAAATTGGATTATTAGCCGAAGCATTGGCGGATATGATCAGAAAACTTTCAGTAGTAGTGAGTGATATTAGGTCTACATCTGTGAACGTAAGCGGCGGCAGTCAGCAGTTGAGTGATACCTCCATTCAGATATCTCAGGGGGCTACAGAGCAAGCTGCAAATGCTGAAGAGGTTTCGTCATCAATGGAAGAGATGGGGTCTAATGTACAGCAGAATGCAGACAATGCGGCTCAGACTGAAAAAATAGCATCAAAAGCCGCAAAAGATGCTGCTGAAGGAGGGCTTGTTGTAATTGAAGCTGTTGAAGCGATGAATGAGATTGCTGAAAAAATCAACGTTATCGAAGAAATTGCAAGAAATACAAATTTGCTTTCACTTAACGCAGCTATTGAAGCAGCTCGGGCAGGGGAACATGGTAAAGGTTTTGCTGTTGTTGCTTCAGAGGTTGGGAAATTGGCAGCGAACAGTCAGAAGGCGGCAGCAGAAATATTGGAGCTTGCACAATCCACAGTTTCAAAAGCTGATGATGCAGGAGCCAAAATACAAGCCATTGTTCCCGACATTCAGAAAACAGCAGAACTTGTAAGCGAAATCAATGCATCAAGTTCAGAGATGAACTCAGGTATTGGACAAATCAATCAGGCTATGGTTCAACTAGACCAGGTTATTCAACAAAATGCATCAGCTGCCGAAGAATCTTCTTCTATGTCAGAAGAGCTAACCGGACAAGCTAATCAATTAATGGAATTTGTTAGTGTATTCAAAATTGACAATTCATATTCCGGCAAAAATGGAAAAAGTTCTTTGAAGGTGTCTGCTTCTCTAAAACAGCCTTCTATAAGGCAGATAGTTGAACCTAAAGTGATTCAAAAGAAAGCAGATCTAGACGTAGATGTCGATTTCAGCATATCCCAGGATACTGTAGATGATGGGTTTGAAGAGTTTTAATGATGAACTATATGCAATATTTGTTTTAAAAGCAGAGAAAAATCTTGAAGTAAAAAAAAGATGGAGAAACCATCCCGGATGGAATCCTGGCTGATGCAGCACACGAGGTTGTTACATTAGAACCGGAGCAAATTGAACAGCCACCAGGGATGGGAGTAAGCCAGTTAAATGTAGCTGTTCCGCAACTCACGTTTGTGCAGCAAATTTATTATACTCCGGTGCAATAGGCATCGATAGAGTAATTCTCCCTGTACTTGATTTTAAATGCAATCCTGTGGATTATAGAAGTATGAAGAAGATAGTAGTGAAATTCGGCGGATCAAATCTTAGAACCAAAGAGGATATCCAGAAGATTATAAAAATAATTAAGGCCTATAACAGGCCCCTGGTAGTTATTGTATCGGCCTTTTACGGTATAACAAATTATCTGACTGAGGGCCTGACTACAATTCAAAACGATGAAAAACATATTGCCTCGATGATCACTTTTATGAAAAATCTCAAGCGCGAGACCCTGGAAGAAAACATCTCTGATGAAACAGCACGGACGCAGGCCTATATAAAGGTTAAACAGCGGCTTGAAGAGCTTCATAAATACCTTATTGGTATCCATTATATCGGTGAAGTTCCTGATTTCGTTGAAGACAGGATCCTCAGCTATGGCGAAAAGCTCAGCTCACTGATGCTGTCGCTAATTCTTCAGCACCACGGAATAGACGCAGTAGAAGCAATGCCTGAAGATATCGGCCTGGTTACCGACGGAGCATTCAGCAGTGCATCGGTGAACTTCGAACTCTCGGCAGCTCCGGTTCGCGATGCCCTCGGTGAAGACCGCATCTACATTGTTCCCGGATTCTACGGTCTGTCCACTGACGGGCGTATCAACCTGCTCGGGCGCGGCGGCAGCGATTATTCCGCCGCAGCCATTGCAAGCTGTATCGGCGCCGAATCACTCGATGTATGGAAGGATGTAAACGGTTATATGTCGGCTGATCCGGGGCTTATTCCTGAAGCACGGCGAATTGAAAGCCTCTCCTATAATGAGGCTGCTGAGTTGTCATACTTCGGCGCGAAGATCCTTCATCCGCGGACAGTGGAACCCCTGCTCGAACAGAATATTCCGGTACGGATATTTAATATAAATAATGCAGGAAGTATCGAACCGCTGACGGTTATCGGCAATGCACCTCAGAATGAAACTTCTGAACTTAAAAGTGTAACACTTAAAAGCGTAACCTACAGCGACAGTTTTGCAATCCTCAAGCTTGAAGGCGCCGGGGTTGGGATTAAGGCAGGAATCCTTGCGGAAGTGACCGGGCTGTTCACCAGCAAGCGAATAAACATCAAATCAGTTGTAACGTCGCAGACTGCAATTAACATCTACCTCGATTCGCCTGATCTGTCGGCGGCTGTTAATTTGCTTGAGAAAAACAAGCCTCATGCGGTAACAGGCGTTGTGCCCCGCGACAATCTCTCAATTATTGCGCTTGTAGGTGATAAGCTTGTTCATTCTCACGGCTTGGCATACCGTATGGTTGGTGCTGTTGCCGAGCAGGGGATTGATCTTAAAATTGTTTCAGTAGGGGCGAGTGATTCGGCAGTTTACTGTGTTGTTGATCGGGCTGATCGCGAAGCAGCTGTGAAGGTTATCCACGATACTTTCTTTGATTGAGATCAACTGACAAGGCTTAAAATATTATTACTTTCCATCACGATAAAGGTCTGATCTTTCTCGTTGAATTTTACGAGACTACCGTTTAGAAACAGAAGACGCTCAAGTTCCTTCCAATCTGAGGTTTTTCCGGAAAACACTTCCTCATAGACTATGTATTCTTCAATTAAAAAATCTTGTCCTTTAGAATCCTGAGCACGGAATGTTCGTGTAAAATTAGTTTTGGTCATCATATCCTATTCCTTATGATCATAATAATATTTGATCACATTTCTCATGTATATGACACGGAGGTGTTATTGTGTTCCATTGTTGCATATGACACGATGGTGTCAGACTCAGAAATAATTAACAGAAGGAGTTAAATTATGTTGAAACTAAACAAAAGCGAAACTTTTACTACCGAAAGCTGGCCGGTGATTATTGATACGATTGCTGCAGCTTTTCACTTCACGGAAGCACAGAAGAAAGGTTTCTATAATAATAAAACAGCTAAGCTGATTGCTGCAATTCCCTTTATTGCAGAGTGCCGCCAGCCCATGCGCACAGCAGTTTCGCATGTTGCAATCTACCAGATTGCCAGGCGGGAAGGTAAAGAGATTTTCCTCCATGATATCGATGATGATGCATCGATCATGGACAGATTATTCGAAGGTTCAAACTTCAACGGTGGAGATAAAACTATAATTAATCGCGGTATGAACTTGCTGGCTCTTCAGATGATAAGGGGATATGCAAAGGATTGGAGCGGTGATATTATGACATCCAAGTATAATCCGTTTGTTCAGCAAAGCTGGGACTTCAAGGCGGAAGAGGCTGCACTGATAGAGGAGATTAAAGCGGTAGACTGTCCTGAGATAGATGCGGTTATGGAATTAAATGAAGTTAGAGGATATTGGGACGGAGGGGAATAGTATATTTCTTGTCCAAAGAAAAATAGCTTTTCTGGCATTTATAGCCGGTTTCCTTATTTCTGTGATAAATTTTGTAAATTTTTTATCAAAATATACAGTTCCAGAAGCAATATTGAAACCGGCTGTATTTTTTCTTATTATTTTTTCCACAATGACATTATTAACAGGATTAAAAAATTCTTCCTCACTCAGATTACTACAAGTACTACTCGCATTTGCGAACGGAGCGATATCTATTCTGGATGTCTATAATTCCATTCATGGTTTAGGACTAATAATGCTTTCTGTATTTCTGGCATTTAAATACGGCTTTCTTAAGAAAAGATTCATCTTAAAATCATTCCTGGCAATGGTCGTTGTTTTTACTCTTGTAATGATTTCGGCGCAGCTCGACTACCGAAGTGGTGGAATTATGTTTGGTCTCAACTCCATCATATATCTGTCTGTTTTTTTAGCTGTAACCTATGTCATCTACCAGGATGAGATTACCGAGTATATTCTGAGAAACAGAGAAGCAGAGAGTGAAATATCTGTTTTGCAGAACGAGCGCAGTGAGCTCGCACATAGATTAAGCGAACTCGACAGTAGAATCGCCGGACTGACTGTACCGGTTGATTTAGAAAAAATGGGGCTTACAAAGAAAGAGATGGAGGTCCTTGAGGTCTTAATACTGTATCGGGAAACCGAACATGAGCTGGCAGACCGCCTGGGAATGTCGTTCCACACCTTAAAAAACCATTTCAGACATATCCGGGATAAATTAGGTGTTGATAAACGTGAAGATATAATCGAAATGTGCCGGAATAACTTCAGCTGAAAACTAATATGTTGACTTACAAAATTAGAGTGTTATGATAATTATAGGATAATCGTTTGATGCAGCCGATTAATTATCCCGGCAAGCCTTGCTCCGGCTGATACTGAACTGATTTCTAAGTTCACAGGAGGCAATTATGAAAAGTTTTATTTTAATTCTACTGACGATTTTTATGCTGACATTTTTCGGGTGTGAGGATGATACCGAAGGCCCTGAATACAGTCCTGCATGCGATGATGCAAGCGCGGTTGAAATTGCAGGGGACGTAAGCCCTGTACCAGATTCTGATCCGGATACGGAAACAAGTGTAAAAGCGCTCGACCTCGTCGGAACCCCGACAGTTACCTTTGAAGGAACGACACTGACATGCGTAATCACAATAGATGATATTCCGGCCAGTGAAGAACTACTGATCTACCATGATGAATTGACGCAGGGGTATTTGAATTATCAATGGGCTGTGAAATTTGATATCGAAGGTGATCTGAATAATGATTATACTTTGGCCTTATCTCTTTTTAACGGAACACTAGCTGAGCAAGACGGAAACATGAACACGATGATGCAGGCAAGCCTCTGGGATGCCACCGGCACCGGGGCAACCAAAATAGCAGATGCTGATCTGGAAATCGTATCTAATAATCCCCCTTCAGATTCTGTTGATTCAATTACGCTTTCTATAACTGATGCAGCAGTTGCAGACTTTGCCGGTGCACAGGAAATACATGCAGAAACAATGATGAACAACGGAATTGTAACCTATAAGGACTGTCGACAGATAAAAACGTCGTATTAAACTGGAACCACTGTTGGGCTGCATAGATACATGGCAACACGGATAGTGTTGAAAACACGGAAGCGGTACAGGAGATAAGAAATAGACATCTGATTTTAAAGTCTGAATCCTGAGCTGATTCCAATATTCAAATCAATCATTTCCAGAGGCGCGACTTCTCTACTGTAATCGGGACTCGTCGTGTAGCGGGGACCGATTGAAAATGACAGTGTAAAATCATCCGACACCAACCAGCTTATTTTAGCGGCAAGTTCTGCTGCAAAAAGAAAGAATGGGCTTGGCCTGTTCAGCATTAGACCCGGCATAACGGAGGCGAAGGATGATATGTTGAGCTTTTCAGAGTGTGAAATAATCATTCCTGCTTTTAACGGTAGCAGCAGATTAAATCCCTTATCGCTGTATCCTGTTTCTAAACCCGCTTCAAATACAAATGAATCTTTCTCGGCCGCGAGTGAGATGCTCGCGGCTGAACTGCTGTATCCCGGATCCCAATTGCGGTCATAGATAAGTCCCGGAAAGAAATTCAATCCCGTATTCAGCCAAAAACTATCTTCGGCAGCAAGCGAGACTGATGCTGCGAGAACAATAAGTATTATAAATAAAAATCGCTTCATTTTTCTATATCCAGCCGTTTTCAGTAAAGAATTCCAGCATATAATCAATTACCTCTTCATGAAAATCAGCCCGCGAAACAGTCGGTGTGTAATCACCGTCCTGCGGTCCGTAGGTACCGAAATAAGAATGACTGCCGCCGTCTATCTGGTGAATAACTGTGTAGTTGCTGTCTGCAGAAGGGTAAAGCCTGCTGGCATCGGTCAGCCAGGTTGCAGGTGGAATGAGGTCAAGTGTTTTCTGCATACGTTCAGGCTCGTTCACTTTCTCAATAGATGAGAACAATGTTAATACATTCCCTGGCCAGGTTTTCAGGCTGTCCCCATCAGCAGGATAAGAATCCATGAAGATGAGTCCCGAATAAACGTCAGGATTTTCACTTACAGTAGCAGCAGCCATTGAACCGCCTAGCGAATGTCCCGCAATTATCCAGTCGGTTATTTCCGGATAATCAGTTATCACTGAAAGTCCTGCGTCGATATCAAAAATTGCGAGATTTGCTGGCATCTTTAGAATGACGGTGATAAGTTTAGCAGTTTCAGTAAAGTCTGCAAGTAGCTCGGTATAAACGCGACTGTCAACAAGTCCACCCGGATAAAAAAGCAGCCCGGTATTTGAGGAAGCTGCATTTATCGGTGCAATTTCGATAGCCTGTCTTGTTTCCAAAATAGTTACGTCAGCATCAATATCAGCAGGAGAAAAGGTGGGCCGATAACTGCAGCCAGCAAAAATGAATATTGAAAGGATAAGGATTAAGATTGTTTGCCGGTATAATCTACGCCGGAATTTATTATTTTTCATAGAATACAGCCAGAATGGGGAATTGAACCCCAGACCTGCTCATTACGAGTGAGCTGCTCTACCGCTGAGCTATTCTGGCGATCCATTTTTGATGTATCTGCGACACATCAAAAATGGATTCGGAGTATTTTTATCAAATAGATGAAAATACTCCACCGAATTATTCCCGTCAAGAGGAATAAACTTGTAGAGATAATACAAAAAATAAGCCCACGTTTCAAGCAGAAATCGTGGTATAATAAATACTAGACCAATCCAAGAGGGGGCATAATCATGGTAAAGAAAATTCTTGTTGCGGTTGATGACCAGGCGCCTGATATCTGCCTGGTTGGAAAGGCTGTTGAGCTTGCGGAACAGTTAAACGCTGAGATAGGTTTGATAGATGTCGCCAGACTGTCAGTAGGTTACATTGAAGCTGGAATCTACCCTACTGATCTTGAAGAAGTTGATCGAAAAAGAGTCGAGAAAACAGTCGAGAGGATAAGAACCGCGTATCCGGATATTGCATTTACAGATTTCAAACTTGTCGGTGATCCTGTAGAGGAATTGAAAACCGTAATTGAAGAATGGCAGCCCGATATGCTTGTCGTCGGCCACCATCGGCACTCAATCCTGCTAAGATTATCTGAAAACATGAAAGAGCGCAGGCTTATAAATCAGCTGAGTATTCCTGTGACGGTTTTTCCCTGTGATGCTTAAAAAATCTTTTTCTTCAAAATAAAACGTTCGGAAGTATACTTCCGAACTACCTTTCTTCAATTCTGCGTTAATATTTCCAGTAATTATATAAATACTGGAGAATAAAGAATGAAAAAAGCTATATATTATATGTTGGCGGTATGCTCTGTAGTCA
>DMKD01000403.1 GCA_003454605.1 Spirochaeta sp.
AAAACGAAATTGTCGCGCACCCATTTTTATGTCAACGTTGATTAAATCAGAGCACAGCGGTCAAATTATAAACCTTAACACTTTTTTATAACTTATTTTGTAATATATTTATATAATGTTTTTCACATCCTGTGGCTCAGCATACCCTGCCGTACTGTCGGTTACATTTGACCGGGGCGTCGTCTCTTTCTTTAAAGAGATCGGGTTTGCCGGCTTTGCTGGACAAACCAAAAAACGCCGGATAGTTGAAGAAACTATCCGGCGTTTTTTAATCAGAAATAACGTTAATCACGTTCCGCAAGCGGAAGATAAGGTTTTCTTGTTGAAACAGCCTTGAATGCGGGCCGCATAATCTTTCCCCCCTTAACCAGCTCTTCAATTCTATGTGCACACCATCCGGAAATACGGGCAATGGCAAAAAGAGGAGTATAGAGATCGGTCGGAATATTCAGCATTCGGTAAACAAATCCGGAATAAAAATCGACATTAGCACTCATGGGTGTATCAACTTTCTTGTACTCATAAAATGCCTCTAGTCCAAGACGTTCAACTGCTTCATAGAGATAGTATTCTTCAAGCATTTCTTTCTCTTTCGCGAGAGTCTCAGCTTTTTTCTTCAGAAGCACAGCTCGGGGGTCTGATATGGTGTATACAGCATGACCTAGGCCATAGATAAGACCGGACTCATCATAGGCCTCTTTATCAAGAATCTTTATAAGATAATCCTTAAGCTCCTTCTCATTAGACCAGTCTTTCACATTTTCTTTAATATTAACGAACATATTATGAACCTTAATATTGGCACCGCCGTGTCTGTCGCCCTTAAGCGAACCGATTCCGGCTGCTATTGTTGAATAAGTGTCAGTCATCGCAGATGATACTACATGGATGGTGAAAGCCGAGTTGTTTCCGCCTCCGTGTTCGGCATGGAGGACAAGACACAGATCCAGAGTTTCAGCTTCAAGTTTTGAATAAACCTGATCGTGCCTTATCATCGATAGAATGTTTTCCGCTGTGCTCAGCTTGGAATCCGGGGTATGCAGATAGAGGCTGTTATGATCGTAATAGTGACTCTTTGCCTGATAAGAATGGGCTATTATGGTCGGGAACCTCGAAATCAAACCTATCGACTGATTTAAAATATTCTCAATTGAGTCGTCTTCCGGATTTTCATCAAATGAATAATAGGCTAGAACAGAACGGCCGAGTTTGTTCATAATATTATTGCTCGGTGTATTGAGGATCATATCCTCGGTAAAGCCTTTGGGAAGTGCTCTATTCTTACCTAGCATATCTAAAAAATATTCATATTCTTTCTTATTGGGAAGCTGGCCGAAGATAAGAAGGTATATTACTTCTTCAAATCCAAAGCGATTGTCATTCTGAAATCCTTCACATATATCCCTTAAATCGATACCGCGGTATCTGAGCCTTCCCGCAACCGGGATTTTTTCATTTTCGTCCATGATGTATCCATGAACCTCACCTATTTCTGTGAGACCTACGAGTACACCTGATCCGTCTTCGTTTCTGAGTCCGCGTTTGACATTATATTTCTTATAATGCTCAGGACTAATCTGATTGTTTCTGATTGCTGTTTCTACATACTTGTTCATCTTGCTATTTTATTACAGAAACGCTAAACTAAGCAAGGAAATTTAAATATTACTTAACATTTATGAAGTACAATTCACGGATTACATGATCCTTATCGAGCCCTTTACGCTCGAACGCGGTCTGAGCTCTCCAGACGGTCGGATCTGCCCATCTTTCAAAATCATTTTTCAATCTATTATTTCGGCTTAAGACCTCAAGCATCTGTTCAGCATAATTTTCCCAGTCGGTAGTGGCATATATATAGCCGCCCGGACGCAATTTTTTTACAAGAAGGGCTGTAAAGTCATCATTTATCAGCCTTCTTTTATAATGCTTTTTCTTAGGCCAAGGATCAGGGAAAAAAATGTGAAAACCGGCAATTGATGAGTCCGGAATCATATTCTCGAGAACCTCGACTGCATCATGGTTGATTATCCTGAGGTTCTTGAGTTTTCTCTCTTCAATATCCGCAAGCAGGCGTCCGACACCGGGCTTATGCACCTCAATCCCGAGGAAATTCAGCTCCGGCTTGTTTTCTGCGATTTCAGATGTTGCAGTCCCCATCCCGAAACCAATCTCAATGAAGAGATCATCCCTACCGAATTCATCTATTATATTCAGCTCTTTATCTCGATAATCTATACAGTACTTTTCTGAAAACAATTCGAGGGCTATCTTCTGCCCCTTGCTCATCCTGCTTGCCCGCAGTACATAACTCTTTATTTTTTTTCGCTCTTCCGCCATTTTTACACCAACATATTTAATCGTTCTCTAAGAAATTCAGCCTTTTCAGCGAGACTGATTGTTTCGGTTTTAATGATAAGCTCGTTCATTTTTTTCTGATTAATCGTTACCTTACCGCCGCTTTCCACTATGAGTCTTGCTACCTTATCAGGATTAATAACCCTTATGAAGGCAAACTCAACCCTGATACTGCCGGCCCGCTCCATTATTCTTGAAACATGGAGCTTCCTGGACATTGCTCGAATATCGGCAATAGCAATAAGATTCTGGACTTCCTCAGGCAGCGGACCATAGCGATCCTCAAGCTCCTGATTAATTCCTGCAAGCTCTTCATCATTCTGTACAGAGGCTATCTTCTTATAGACTTCCATCTTTTCAACCGATTCGGTTATATATTTATCCGGTATAAAACCGCTGTAATCAAGATCAAGAAATACCTCAGGCGCCTTCGGTTCGGTCTTCTCAGTCGAACGCTCGGAAACGGCTTCATCAAGAAGTTTGACATACATATCGAAACCGACGGACATAATATCACCGCTCTGCTGACGGCCGAGCAGATTGCCGGCTCCCCTGATTTCCATGTCCTTCATGGCTATCTTAAAACCCGAACCGAGTTCGGTCAGGTCTGAGATTACCTGAAGACGCTTCATGGCTATCTCTGATAAAGCACGCTGATCAGGATACATAAGGTATGCATAAGATGCCCTGTTTGACCGACCGACCCTGCCGCGAAGCTGATACAGCTGCGAAATACCATAGTTATCGGCCCTGTCGATTATTATTGTATTAACATTCGGTATATCGATACCGTTCTCGATTATAGTAGTCGCAATAAGCACCTGAAATCCGCCGTGAATAAACCTGTGCATTACATCCTCTAACTGTGAGGAATTCATCTGGCCGTGAGCTGTCTCAACCATCACCTCAGGCACTACGCGGCTTAGAAACATCTGAACCTGTTCCAGGGTCTCAACCCTGTTATGCAGGTAAAATACCTGCCCACCCCTGTCAGTCTCGCGCCGGATGGCTTCGGCAATAACCTCATCATCAAATTCACGTATGTAGGTTTCAATGGGACGTCTGTTATGCGGCGCAGTCTTGAGCAGCGACATATCGCGAATTTTCAGCAGCGACATATGCAGCGTACGGGGTATCGGGGTTGCCGACAAAGCAAGACTGTCAATATTCGTCTTAAGCTGCTTAAGGCGTTCCTTGTCCTTAACGCCGAAGCGCTGTTCCTCGTCTATTATGAGCAGTCCCAGCTGCTTGTATTTGACGTCCTTCTGCAGGATCCGGTGGGTACCGATTAAAATATCCACACCGCCGGCGATAGTTTTTTCGAGTACATCGCGCTGCTTCTTCCTGGGAACAAATCGTGAGATCATTTCAATTTTTACGGGAAAGCGCTCGAAACGCTCCACGAAATTTTCGTAATGCTGTTCTGCGAGGATGGTAGTAGGTGCGAGGAATGCAACCTGCCGGCCGCCGATTACGGCCTTCATCGCGGCGCGCATCGCGACCTCGGTTTTACCATAGCCAACATCTCCGCAGACGAGCCTGTCCATAGGACTCGGCGCCTCCATGTCCATTTTAATCTCATCGATACATGTGAGCTGGTCGTCGGTTTCCTGGTATGGAAAAGCGGCTTCGAACTCTATCTGCCAGTCGGTATCCTTCGGGAAACCATAACCTACAGCCTCTTTACGCTCGGAATAAAGTTCAATAAGCATATCGGCGAGATCCTCAACAGATTTTTTAACCTTGTTTTTTCGCTTTTCCCATGCCTTTCCGCCCATACGGTCAAGAGTCGGCGGTCGCCCTTCGTTACCAATATAGCGCTGGATAAGGTTAACCTGCTCAATCGGCAGAAAGACCATCTCCTCGTCGGCGTATTCGAGTTTGATATAATCACGCTCAGTCTTTTTAGTACTTATGCGATCTATGCCTTTAAAAAGTCCGATTCCGTAATTAACATGAACAACAAAATCACCTGGATT
>DMKD01000411.1:0-2206 GCA_003454605.1 Spirochaeta sp.
CCAGGATTGTGGGCTGGTATCAGGGAGATCTTGACATGGGCGGAAGCAGTACACTTATGCCGGTGGAGCAGAAAAACGCCGGCCAGCTTGGTCTGTACGACATGAGCGGCAATGTTTGGGAGTGGTGCTTTACAGTGAACGGATCTAACCGTGTAGTACGGGGCGGCATCTGGCAAAGTTCAGCCTACTATCTGCGAGTTGGCTACTGGGTCGACCACGTCCCGTACGGCGGGGGCGACAACATAGGCTTCCGCTTTGCGAGGACGGCCGATTGAGAATCGGCTTAACGCTACGGCAATATGGATAAATTGGAAATAAGATTGCCAATTTATCCAGGAAATTGTATAATTGAAATATGATTGAACGTAAGATTTCAGAGATCATTAAACGTGATTCTAATACTTATAGTGTTATTGGGATTACCGGGCCTCGTCAAACAGGAAAAACAACGCTCGTTAAGCATCTTTTTCCTGAAATGCATTATGCGAATTTAGAAGATTTAAGTCAAAAGGAATTTGCTCTTGAAGATCCGAAGTCATTTCTGACTCAGGGTGACGGCGGTATGATAATCGACGAAATCCAGAAGGTTCCTGCGCTTCTCTCATATATTCAGGTTATAGTTGATGAAAAGCAGAAACCGGGGATGTTTATTATAACCGGATCTCAAAACTTGCTGTTGATGGAGAAGATTAGTCAGAGTCTGGCGGGTAGAATCAGTTTATTTACCTTGTTACCGTTTTCATTACAGGAACTTTATAAAAATAAAACTAAACCTCCTTTGAATGAGGTAATGTTCAAAGGATTCTACCCCGGGCTTTATGCCCGCGATTATGAAATCTCAGGCTATTACCGGAATTATATAAACACATATATTGAACGGGATGTCAGGCAGCTCAAGAATATAACGGATCTCAAAACTTTCCAGAATCTGATAAGACTATGCGCCGGAAGGGCAGGGCAAATTTTGAATTACTCCTCCATCGGTGATGATCTTGGTGTCAGCCATAATACGGTTAAAGCCTGGATATCGATATTGGAAGCGAGTTATATAATCAGGCTTCTGCAGCCTTATTTCAGTAATTTTAACAAACAGATAATAAAAATGCCGAAGATGTATTTTAATGATACTGGCCTGCTTTGTTCATTATTAGGCATAGACAGCTGTGATCAGATTGATAACCATTATCTTAAAGGCGGTATTTTCGAGAATTTTGTTGTTTCTGAATTCAGGAAATATTTTTTGAACAATGGAAAAGAAGATCAATTATTCTTCTGGAGAGACAAAAGAGGTCGTGAAATTGATCTGCTTATTGACAGGAAGGGTGTAAGAACAATACTGGAAATGAAATCCGGCTCTACGATTTCAGGAACATTTTTTAAGAATCTTGAATACTATCAGGATCTCGATACCGGCAGCTCGCCGGAAACTTCATATCTGATTTATGGTGGAAGTGAGTTTCAGAATCGTTCAGCTGCCTGTGTAAGGGGTTGGGAAAACCTCGTAGAAATAGAGAAAAACTTTTTTTAGATAGGATTAATAGTTTTAAGCCAGAATCTTTATATTTTTCAATAAACCCTCCTCAGATTAAATTGTCAGTACGGGGTTCTAGATGACCTGGTTCCCTACGGAAAGATTGAAATCAGCAGAGAGGACGCCGCCCTCCTCGAAATAGGCGGTGAGGACCTGCTTTTCGTATCTTCCCGCCGCGGGAAAATTGAAGTTAAGGCTGAGGTTACCGATAAGGTAGATAAGGGCACGCTCTTCATGGCATTTCATTTTCATGAAAATCCGGCAAATGCACTCACTATAGCGGGCCTTGATCCAATCGCACGAATACCGGAATTGAAGGTATGTGCGGTGAAGGTGGAAAAAGCTAAACATAGATGACCTGTATTATTCTATCAGGAGGCAGCAGCCGAAGAGCAGGCGGCCTTAATAAGGCGTTTCTGACCATTGAAGGTGAAACTTTTATAGAACGCAAAATAAGACAATTCACGCCCCTGTTCGATGAACTTGTTGTCGTAGTCAGAGAACCCGAACCCTATCGACATCTGCCTGCTCTCATTGTTGCCGATCAGGTCCCGGGCCAGGGGCCGCTGATGGGATTGTGTACCGGACTGAAAAAGAGCAGCTCGGATATCAACTTTGTGACAACGGTAGACTCCCCCTATATGAACCCTGAACTTACCGCCGCTCTGGCGAATA